>JBFIQH010000183.1:0-6204 GCA_041609735.1 Woeseiaceae bacterium
CCGGAAATGGCACGCGAATCGATGGCGCTGAAAATATTCTGGTAGTCGCGGATGTGGAACGGGTCGAACAGCCGTTGCCCGTTCAGGATGATGCCGACCTCGCTCTGTTCGCCACCGCGGAAATGGGCGCGTGCCGAGGCGCCGCTTGCGGCAGCACCGGGTAGCCGCTGCGTTATACGTATCGGGTCGTCGCCGACGTCGGGCATGTTCTGAATGCTGCGCTGGTCCAGCCGAAACTGTGACGTCGTGATATCGCGGGAAATTTCATAGCGACTGGCCGAGACCGTGATGTTCTCGATGCGATCGGCACGGTTCGCCGCGGCGGGCTCGGGTTTGGTCGCGGTCGCGACAGGCTTTCGTACGACGAGGAATACGCCGTCGTCGGCCGACTCGAGCGTCAATCCGTGCGTAGACAGTATTTCCAGCAGGGCATTCAGCGGTCCGGCCGAGCCCGGTTCGCGTTCGACGACCAGGTCGGGTGGCACCAGGCGGCTGCTGTAGGCAATCTCGTTGCCGGCGGACCGTAGCTCCTCGATGACGTCGACAACGCTGCGGCCGGCATATCGCGTGGATTCCGAAACGCCTGGCGCAGGCGGCTCGTCGGCAGCCGCAACGGCTGCCGTGAGGATCAACACGGCCGTCGAAAGTAGTCCTCTCAAGTTGATCAGCGTCCTGCGTGACTGATAATTATCACTCCGATCTCATCGTCAAAGCTGTAATCCAGTGCGCTTACCCGCAAACCTATATCTAGTGCCTCACGCGGCGAGTCACGAACAACCCCGGTAACGTCGACGTCGTCGACCACCGATTCGAGACCCTCGTTGAACTCGATCCTGTAGCCGGTCTCGCGCGCGACCCAAGCCAGCAGGTCTTTGAGCTTCTTGCCGTTCAGTGCCTGCACCGGCGCCGTCATCTCTACCCAGTGCCAGTCCGGTCCATACGCACGAATTTTGAATTCCCTGGGCCGGCTCGCGCCGAAAAACTGTGTTCGCTTGCCTTCGTTGACGGTTACGCGATGGTAGCCGTCGACCCGCACCTTGCCATCGCGGACACTGACCGTCAGCGACGTATCATCCACAGCCGCCATGAAACGGGTACCGATGTGGGTAACGTCGCCTTCATGGGTCGCGATGGTCAGCCGGGCGGGACGGCCGGTCTCGGGCATCGAGTCGAAATACACGCGCCCCCTGTGCAGCTCTATGCGGTCTGCCGACACAAAGCGAACTTCAGTGTTCTGATCCAGGCGCAGCGATCCTCCGTTGCCCCAGGACAGTCCGACACCGGCGTTCCAGTCGGTCTTGATTGTCTCGCCGCTGCGTACTGCAGCGAGGTCGACAACGGGACTGAGCACCGACTTTTCCCCGAGCATGTAAACCGTGCCGACCGCCTTGTCCATGGTGGCGACCTGGACCGGCTGTTCCACGGGCGCCAGTAGCGTATTCAAAACCAGCGCGACGGCAACGACGAAGGTCGCCGCTGTCGCCAGCAACATCATCCGGCGTCGTGACGTCCGTCGCCGGGTGACCTGCTGCCAGTCCCGCTGGATCGCAAGTTTCGCCTTGAGCATCGCGTCCGCGGGTGGAGTCGGGCGCGGCGCAGCACGTCCGAGCAAGTCTTCTATTGCCTGGTCGTTCTCGCGCACAGCGTCATCGCCTGGGTTCTTCATCATTGCACCGCTCGTTCAGTTCGTTGGTTCATCGCGCCGGCCAGCGTCTCGTAGACTTCGGCAAAGGCGCGCTTGGCCCGGGCGATCAGCGACTGGGCCGCTTCCTGCCCGATGTCCAGCCGCTCGGCGATTTCCTTCACCGAGTAGCCTTCGACGTATTTCCATTCCAAGACGTCGCCGTACTTCGGCGGCAACCGGTCGAGCGCGACCTGTATCAGGCGGCCCGCCTCGGTACGCTGGTAGCTGGCCTCGGGACTTTCATCGATTGCCGTCGTAAACGAATCGACTGCCGCCTGCACTTCCGGGTAGTCCTCGGTCAGCACGATGTGTTCGCGGTAGCGTCCCTGCTTCCTGAGCCAGTCACTCATCTCGTTACGACAGATGGCACACAGCCACGTGAACAGCTGTGACTCGGCCCGATAGGTCGACAGCTTCTGAATCGCCCGCGTCATCGTGACCTGGGCAAGTTCAGTCGCGGCATCGACGTCACCGTTCAGGCGAGTCAGCGCGAACCGGTACAGCCGCGCAAAGTTTTCCTCGAAGAAGCGATCGAACGTGCGTTGATCGCCCTTTAGCAGGAGCTTTACGGTCTGCTTGTCGTCGAGGTAAATGGCCATGGCGCCCCGGTGCGAATGCCTGTCTTTTTGACGGCTTCTCGGCCGGAAATCGGTCGCGATACCGTCGTGGCGAACGGCAGAGGTTCGATGGATTGTTTATGTTACGCCGATTCACCCGGCCATGGCGGCGGATTGAACCTATGCCGGATGGTTGCGGACGGAAACCGAACGCTGTGGCAGCAAGTGTCAGGGACCGGGTGAGGCGGCGGTTGCCGCCTTTCGATATCCGGGTCCGGAAGGGTGCTTACTTCCTGCGACTCAGGCTGCAGCGTTGGCGAGGCCGATGAAGACGACAGCGAGTGCCAGGCTGAACGGGACGATGAAGCGGCGGAAACCGCGTTTTCGAATTATTTTCTGAAAAGGGAAGCGCATCGACAGATCCTTGCTTGTAGTGAATGAAAAACCCATGACAGCGTCAGCTGCCATGGGCATGTGTCGTTAGTTTATTGAGCGATAGTGGCGCGCAGCATCCAGGCGTATTCGTCGTAACGGCCCAGCTGCTCGGTCAGGAGGTCTGCGGTCTTGATGTCGCCGGCCTCCTCGGCCAGCTTGATGATTTTCTGAAGACGCACACCTGCGGATTCGTAATCTTTGACGAGACGCGCGATGCGGCCTTTCAGGTCGCCGCTGGTCGGCAGGTCGTCGATCTCGGTCCGGTCGCTGAATTCGCTCATCGTTTGCAGCGCCGGCAGACCCAGGGCGCGAATACGCTCGGCGATCGTGTCGACCGACTCGTTGAGTTCGGCGTATTGTTCCTCGGTCAGTTTGTGCAGGCTGTAGAACATCGGACCTTCGACATTCCAGTGCAGCGTTTGCACATTGAAATACAGTCGGAATGCGTCAGCGAGCGCATTGCCGAGTGAATCGGCGACGGCGCGACGTTTTTCCGCACGTATGCCCGTGTCGGGACTCAGTTCGGTGACTTCGTTTTTTAGTACAGTCTGTGTCATTCATCCTCCTTATTGACTTAGAGCACTAACCATAGCAAAATTGTTGCGATATCGCAATGTTTGCGATATCAGCATAATTATTTCATTTTGTAACCGGCGGCCCCTGGCACGATGCAGTTCACTGAAAACATCTACGACAAGCTGACGGACGAGGAAGACGCACGGGTCTGCGACGACATCAGCGAGGCATCCTGCCGCGAGACGCCGAAGAGCTTCGTATTCATCCTGGCAAGCTACCTGCTGACGAAGCTCGGCGACGCCATCGCCAGTCCGAAGACGACGCTCGCGTGGCTGACGTCGGTGGTCGGCGCACCGGCGTTCGTGCTCGGCCTGCTCGTGCCGATCCGCGAATCGGGCTCGATGATTCCTCAGCTCTTCATTGGCAGCGCAATTCGCAGGTTGCCGGTGCGCAAATGGGTATGGGTTGCCGGCAGCGTCGCGCAGTGCCTGTGTATCGCCGGCATTGGCGTTGTCGCCATTTATCTCGAAGGCGCCGCCGCCGGCTTCGCCATTCTCGGCCTGATTACGCTGTTCAGCCTGTCGCGCGGTTTCTGTTCGGTCGCTGCGAAAGACGTTCTGGGAAAAACCATCCCGAAGCCGAAGCGTGGCCAGTTGACCGGCTGGTCCGCAAGCCTGGCCGGGTTGTTGTCCGTCGGCGTCGGCATAGCCCTGATGCTGCCAATTGCCGGCGACGTCGACGCAATGACACTGGGCTTGCTGCTGATCGGGGCCGGCGCGCTGTGGCTCGTTGCCGCGGCGCTCTACAGCAATGTTGGTGAATTCGCCGGCGAAACCGGCGGCGGCCGCAATGCAGTGGAAGCGCTCGCGAAACTCAGGCTGCTTGCCACCGACAAGCCGTTTCGCCGCTTCGTGATGACCCGCGCATTGCTGATGTGCTCGGCGCTGAGCGCGCCCTATTACGTCGCCCTGGCACAAAAGAACCTGGGCTCCCCGACGTACCTGCTCGGTGCGTTCGTTGCGGCAGCCGGTGTTGCCGGGCTGGTCAGCGCCCCGGTCTGGGGGCGGTTTGCGGACCGCTCCAGCAAGCACGTCATGATCGCAGCCGCGATCGTCACATCGACGGTCGGCCTGCTGACGTTCGTTTTCGACCGCTTCCTGCCAGCTGCAGGCCAGACCGTGTGGTTCTTGCCGGTTGCCTACTTCGTACTGTCAGTTGCCCACAACGGCGTTCGCGTCGGCCGCAAGACCTATGTCGTCAATCTGGCGAGCGGTAACCAGCGCACCGATTACGTGGCGATCAGCAACACGGTCATCGGCGTGCTGCTGCTGCTCGTCGGCAGCGTCGGCGTGCTCGCGCCAGTCGTTGGCAATGGCGGTGTCATCGGCCTGCTTGCGCTGATGGGCCTGGCCGGCGCCGTGCTCGGCACGACGCTGCCGAATACCGAATCTTGAGGAAACTGTCCGATGCATGACGCAAGACTTCAGTGCCTGAATGACGCACCGGTGAACAAGGACCGATCCTTTGTCCTTTACTGGATGCAGCAGTCTCAGCGCGCGGCGAACAACCCGGCGCTGGAATACGCCATCCGCCGGGCCAACGAACTCGATTTATCGACCGTCGTCGTATTTGGCCTCGACGCCGGTTACCCGGACGCCAACCGGCGCCATTTTGCGTTCATGCTCGAGGGGCTCGCCGAAACCGCGGATGCATTGTCCAAACGCGGTATCAAGTTGCTTCTCCGGCATGGCTCGCCGCCGGACGTCGCGCTGAGTCTCGCGGATGACGCTGCGCTGGTCGTTTGCGACCGTGGCTACCTGCGGCACCAGCGGGCCTGGCGCAAGACGGTTGCCGGCAATTGTTCATCGCAGGTCATGCAGGTCGAGGGGGACGTCATCGTGCCGGTGGAAGCGGCGTCGCAGAAACGCGAGTGGGCCGCGCGCACGATACGCGGCAAGATTAACGACGTACGCGATGATTTCCTGAGCACCGCTTCGAAAATCAAGCCGGGCAAATCATCGTTGCCGCTGCAAATTACCGGCGACGTCGACATCCGGGATTGGCAGCGCGTACTGGAGCGGCTGTCGATCGATAACAGCGTCGCCGAGGTCGATCGATTCCAGCCAGGCACATCAGCCGCGCGCAGCCGCCTGACGTCGTTCATTCGCAAGGGGCTCGTCGGTTACGCCGATGCGCGTAGCGACCCGTCGAAACCGAACACCTCGGAGCTGAGTCCGTACCTGCATTTCGGGCAGATTTCGCCGGTCGAGATCGCACTGAAAGTACAGCGCGCCAGTGGGCCGACGAAAAAAGACAAGGAGGCTTATCTCGAGGAGCTGATCGTCCGCAGGGAACTGGCGTGCAACTTCGTCTTGCAAACACCCGACTACGACAGCTACAGCTGCCTGCCGGACTGGGCGCAGAAGACCCTGGCAGAACACGCCGACGACGAGCGGCCGGTCCGCTACACGCGCAAGGAACTCGAACAGGGAAAAACGGACGACCCGTACTGGAACGCCGCAATGCAGGAAATGTTGAAGTCCGGCTACATGCACAATTACATGCGCATGTACTGGGGCAAGAAAATACTCGAATGGTGCAACACGCCGCAGTATGCCTACCGCACCGCGCTGTACCTGAACAACAAGTACTTCCTCGACGGGCGTGACGCCAATTCCTACGCGAATATCGGCTGGCTGTTCGGTTTGCACGACCGTGCGTGGACCGAGCGAGACATCTTCGGCAAGGTTCGCTACATGAACGCCAACGGGCTGCGCTCCAAGTTCGATATCGACGCGTACGTGGACTGGACCGGGTCGCTGTAGGACTGTTCGGCCCGGCCGGGCAACAGTTGCGTTCTCGCAATCATTGCGGTAATCTACTGCGATGAAGTCCCTGAATGATGCGGAAATAGACCAGCTGCACGCGCTCGACGAGGCGCTGCGTTTCGCGCGTTCTGAATTGACTGCCGACGTTACCGCGCAGCGACTGCTTATCCTGATCAGCGTTTTC
>JBFIQH010000184.1:0-6197 GCA_041609735.1 Woeseiaceae bacterium
CAGCGCCAGCAAGGCGCCGACAGCGATAAGCTCGGCGCCGCGAACCTTTTGCCGACCCTGCTCTCCGTGATACCACGCGATAACGATCGTGACGAAGAACCCGAACATGAGCGCGAGGTCGATCGCCCGCGCCGTGGATAAAGAAATCCCCCAACGCGTTCCAAGGACATCCACCAGCTGCGTCAGCAACCATGCGCTTGCCAGATATGCCAGCGACCACTGTACGATCTTTCGTTCCCTGAAATCTTTAAGTAAAGGCATGGTCTGCCTTTTCCCCTGGTCTGCGCACGACTGATTCGGAATGATGTGGTACTGACGACCAGAGGCGCAAGTCCAAGCTGTCACAGCGAGCTTTCAGACCTGGAGAGAGCAAGTCGGCAACCCCGGTTACAACCATTAGCCCCTCAGCGACTGCTTTAACGCGGTCAGCCTGTCCAGCGAAGGTCAAACGAGACGCCGCGGCACACTGACGTCGATATCGCGCGCGAAGAACCTGTCGTTGCCCTCGTCCGCCTCGAGCCGGCCGCGTATGAAAAACGACTCGGCGTCGCAGGTCTGCGTCATCGTCATGCGCAGCACGACGCGCCAGTCGCCGCGCGTCAGCGTCGCGCGCTGCTCGATGATTTCGGTCGCCGACAGCGGGTCGTCCTCGCAAATTTCGAAACACTTGTTCATCGTGTAGCCGACCTTCAGGTCGATATCCTCGAAGTGCACGACGCTGGCATCGAACTCGCTGCCGTTGAGCTCGTAGTGGAAGCGATTGGTCGTCAGGTCGACGGCGAGCTTGCGATTGAACTGGTGATGCCGGATGCGCTTCATCGGGCCGCGCTCGCCCGTTGCCGGATCCTCGAACGGCGCAAGCTCGGCGTCCTCGTCACGCGGTTTGCGAACCGGCAGCGTCAGCGTGCTTTCGCCGTGCATGACGTGCAGGTGCAGCACCGAGTTGCTCGGCCAGACGATCGGCCAGTAAGTGGTCGATACGGCAACTCGAACGTGGTGCCCTTGCGGAAACGCATGTGCGATGTCGTTGAGCTTGACGTCCACCGTGACGCTTTCGCCCGGCGTCAGCGGTTCGGGATTTTCATGCCCGCTGCGATGTGCAAGGTTCAGCACGCCGTAGGACACGCGCAACGATGTGCCGTCCGGCGCGACGTCGCACAGGCGCACGATGATGTTTGCCGTCGGCTGGTCGGAGCGCAGCCTGAGCCTGACGACCGGCGCGCCGACGATCTCGATGCGTTCCTTCAGCGTCGGCGTATCCCAAGTCAGCGAGAAGCCGTCATCCGGGCGCTGGTCGCGCGGCATTTCGCCATCGCTGCCGAACGCGCACCACTCGCCGCCGCGAATGCCGCAGGACTGCGGCGACGACAGGATGCTCTCCTCGGGCTCGCCGGGTTCGCGCGCACAGCCGCCCGCGGCCAGGTACAGCTCGAGCGGCTCGATGTTGTCACTCGGCCAGCGCGGCTCGGCAACCCAGCGCCCCGGCATGTGGCCATACTGCGGTGCGGGCTTGACGGCTTCCTGCAGCCAGGCGCGCAGCACCGGCTCGTCCTCGATACCGTTCTCGATGTCCTTGAGCCAGCGATCCCACCCGCGCACGGCTTCCTGCAGGAAGCCGATTGCCGGGCCGGGCACGCCCTGGTGCGGAAAGTTGTGCGCCCACGGGCCGATCAAGCCCTTGCGCGGTGATTGTAGCGACTCGAGCAATCTTGGCACGGCGTTGGTGTAGCCATCCGCCCAGCCGCCAATGGCGTAGACCGGTACGTCGATGTGTTCGATGTGGTCGCAGACGGAGCCTTCCCGCCAGTAATCGCCGCGCCATTGTTGCCGCAGCCACAGTTCGGGAAATATCGGCAGGTACTCGAGTCGGCCGCGCCATTGCTCGCGCCAGGCATCTCCGACGATGTCCGGGTCCGGCGGCAGCGCCTGGTTCATCATGAAGATCGAGCCCCACTGCAGGTTCTCCGTCAGCAGGCAGCCGCCCATGTAGTGCGCATCATCGGCATAGCGGTCGTCGGAGGCACACAGGCTCATGATCGCTTTCAGGGCCGGCGGCCTCTTCGCCGCGATTTGCAGCGAATTGAAACCACCCCACGAGATGCCGAACATGCCGACGTTGCCGTCGCACCACGGCTGCTCTGCAAGCCACGCGATCACCTCGATGCCGTCGGCGTGTTCCTGCGACGAGTATTCGTCCGTCAGCAGTCCCTCGGAATCGCCGGAGCCGCGCAGGTCGACGCGGACGCTCGCGTAACCATGTTCGGCGAAGTAGCTGTGCATCGGTTCGTCGCGGTGGCGCATGAAGTCGCGCTTACGATACGGCAGAAACTCCAGCAGCGCCGGCACCGGATTGTCATGCGTGTCGCCCGGCATCCAGATGCGCGCACCTAGCCGGCATCCGTCCGGCATCGGGATCCAGGTGTGCTCGATGACCTCGATATTGCTCACTCGGCTTTGCGCCGCCGCTGCAGCAGTTGCTGCGTGGACCAGAAACTCAGCGCCAGCTCCTGGCGAATCCTGCGGCCGACGTCGAGGTCGTACGTATTAACGATCGCAAGCCGGAACCCGCCCGGCGGCATCGAGTGACTGGCCGGCGGCCGGTCTTCGTGAAACGTGATCTGGATGCTTTCGACGCCGTCGCTCGCGCGCAGCCTGTCGACCAGGTCGGCGGGTGGATGCCGGTACTGCACGCCGTGCGTGCCGAACAGCACGACGCTGTAGCCGTCACGCCGCTGACTGTCATCGAACTCCCAGACGCCGTCGGCATACAGCCTGATCAACGCCTCGACCCAGCCGTCGCCGTACAAATCGGGCCACTGGTCGGCAAAACGCATGTGTACTTCGATGATGACGGTATTGATCGTCTCGAAGTTCAGCATGCCGGTGTAGTCCGGCATGTGTTTCCTGACCCAGTTCGCGAGGTAACGCTCGATTGCCGGCTTGGTCGTCGCAAGCACGGTCCAGTAGTCGAACATGCCGCCTTCGAGTGGCGCACCTACACAGTGTCGCTGCCACCTGACCTCACCGTTGACGACGGCGACGTCGGTGCTGACGTGCTCGCCGTCCAGCATCTGCATCCAGAAGTGGCCTGGGCGCTGCCGGTACTTGTACTCCTTCATCGTGCGCATGACGCCGCTGCCGGCCCCCATGCCGCGCATGTTGTAGATCGGTTTCGAAAACACCGGGAAGTGGTCGGGATCGATACCGTGCGGGGCGCAGTCGAGATCCTGGCTTTCGGCGACCGCCAGCTTGTTGTAGACCCACTTGTACTTCGGGTACCAGCGCCAGGCGTCGCCATCCTCGGTCGGCACGTTGACGCCGTCCGGGCACGGGATTCCCTCGAAATACTGCAGGCGCCACGGGTCAGCTTCGCAGATTGGCATTGATTATCGTTTCAGGATCGGTGTCCCGCTCCGGGTGAAACCAGTCGCCTACTCTAGCAAACGGTCGTATGGCGCGTGGTCGATCCGACGCGGAGTCTCGCCGCGGTGGCGCGGCCCATGTGTCGCCGCCGGCGCCGCAGCGGGCACCTTGCGTCTACCGGCGGGCCGCGAGGTAGCCGCTGGCCGCGACAACAGCCGTCAGGAACGTCCCCCAGGCGATGTCGGAAATGACCAGACCGATCGTCCAGTCCTTCAGCACCGCGTAGTTCGTAATCGTGAACGTTCCATAAGCGATTGCGCCCAGCAGCGCGCCCAGCATCAGCGCATCGACCAGCCGCTTACTGGACAGCGCCGGTTTGACGGCCAGGACGACGACCGCAAATGCGTAGGCCAGGTAGAAGACCAGCGCAGCGACGAAGTCGGGTGTATCCCGCAGGAGTGATCCGATCTGCGACTCGTAGTAACTGCGAACGACTAACGCAATCCAGATTGCGTCGACAACGAGAAAGGTCACGATCGTAGCGATGTAGGCTTTAATCATTTGCATGTTGTGTCACATGAGCCATTCCGAAACGGAACCACGAAAGTGGTCACCAGTGTCCGGTTCCGGGCTCTCCTTTGAAGGGTCCGACGACATCGGATGTTATCCAGCCGCCATAAAATCTGCCCGGCTGCGGCTCGACGCGTTCGCCGTCAACGAAGCATTCGATGCGCCCCGGGTAGAACGCGAAGTAATTCCTGATCTTTCGGTAGCGTGCACGCGGACTCTCGTAAGTCCAGGCGACAGGCTCGTTCGTGTTACTGACCAGCGCCCAGTAGCTCGCTTTCCCCTTCCACTCGCACACCGAGGCGCCTCGTGCGGGCAAGAGCATGTTCGTATTCACATCTCGCGGTGGCAGGTAAAACGTCGGCGGGCTGGCGGTTTCGCACAAGCGATAAGCGCGATCGGTTCGCGCAATGATGTCCGTGCCGGAACGCACCTCTACGAGCCTGCTGTCCGGTTTCAGGCTCGGTGGCCGCGGATAGTCCCAGACCGACTCCTGTCCGTCACCGGGCTCGATGGCGAAGTCCGGACGCTGAACGCCTGTGTGCTCGAATAGCGCTGTTGGTTTGGATCCGAAGATAGAGATGGTCCTGTGTCAATGACTGTGGCCATTGCTTTTAGTGGCTTCGACCATCCCGCGTCAACTAAATTGGCGCGATGGAAACAGGTTGATACATCCGGATACAGCGTTGACGCCCATTGTGTGGCCAGATTGGCAGACTGCTCTTATGGGTACAGGAAATTTGCTTATGCGATCAAATCGAACGGTTACGGGCGTGGCAAGTGTAATGTTATTGGTGCTGATTTCCGGAGGAAACGCAGTGGCCATTGAAGAACCGGAATACAAGGTCGTGGAGTCACGTGACGTCTACGAGATCCGTCGCTATGCGCCGTACATAGTCGCTGAAACCGTTGTTGACGGCAGCTTTGAGGATTCCGGCAACAAGGCTTTTCGAATTCTCGCCGGCTACATTTTCGGCGACAACTCGGCCAGCGAGAAAATGAACATGACGGCGCCTGTCGAATCGCGCCCGGCCGATGACGGCATAAAGATGAACATGACGGCACCGGTAACCTCCCGACGCGCCGACGACGGTTCGGACCAGTACGCTTACCGGTTCGTCATGGAAAGAAAGTACACCTTGGACACCTTGCCCGCACCGAATGACCCGCGCGTCGATCTCCGCGAGGTCGAATCACGCACTGTCGCCGTTATCCGGTATTCCGGCACCTGGTCGCAATCGAATTACGACAAACATGAGGAAGAACTGCTGGCTGCACTGAAAAAGGACGGCATCGAAACCATCGGCGATCCGGTGCTGGCACGCTATAACGGCCCTTTCACGCCCTGGTTTCTGCGTCGCAACGAGGTCATGATCGAAGTTGCCTGGCCGGGCGCCGACAAATGACCTTTGCCGCTTTCCACGCTACGCGCCGCATGAATCCGCGCGCGGCGCGAAGTATAGTCGTCGCCGTGTCCCGCGAACTGAAAAACCAACGGCCTGGCGGCAGCGACGTGCTTCGCAAGGAAGATGCCAACCCCGAGGGCAAGGGCCTCAACGGGTTCCTGCTCGACTGGCGCCAGACCGAGCCAAAAAGCGTTATCGCGAAGCCGCGCCGCCAGGTACTGGCCGAGTATTTTACGTCGATGCTGATTCTTTCGGCCGAGTTCAGCTACAGGCCGTCGATCGGCACGCGGAACTACCTGTATTTCGTCGACGGCCGATGGAGCCTCAGCCTGATCGGTCCCGACGAGTGGTCGAAGGAGCGCCGCGAAGGATTTGTCGGTCTGTGCATGCTGCAACGTGACATGACGTGGACGATACAACCGTCGAAACGCATTGCCGACGATCGCCAGCTGTCAGACGCGCTCGCTCGCTTTTATGACGGTTTCGCCGAGTCTCTGGAGACCGGGCAGACGATTGAGGAGCTCCTGCCGTTCTATGCAGGCAAGTTGCGCTACTACCAACGGCTCTTTGCAAGCGCGCTGAGCCGTTCGATCCGCACAAGCGTCACGCTGAGCGGACAGCGTTCGACGCCCTGTCGCGACTGGCGTGTGCTGCTGCCATCCCTGGAAAACGTACTGCTGCAGCACAAGGACTGAGACGCTACTGGTTCTTATTTCCCGATGATGGCTAGAGCCGAATAGCAATTGCGGTCAAGAAACGGCGCTGCAATCGGCAACGCTATGCCAGGGACCTGAGGTGCTCGACGATCCGCCGGCGCTCCGCGGCATCCGGCAGCCGGCCGAACCCTGCGCCGAGGTTGTC
>JBFIQH010000185.1:0-6041 GCA_041609735.1 Woeseiaceae bacterium
CGACTTGCTGGTACCGCAGCCGGAGTTGATGATCGTCGAGACGTGCTCCGCACCCCCGCCCGGATGGGGCGGCAGGAACGGGTCATTGAACGTCGGGAACTCCTCGGACACGGTATTCAATACGTCCCATGCGAGCAATGTGCCCAACGGCGTCGGTGACGGCAGCGTGCCGGGGTTAGTAGGAACGCAGCCGAGTGACGACGGCTGCCCGGTTAGTCCGGCAACATTGAACACACCTTCGAACGTGTCGCGGAAAATCACGCCCTCTTCCGTGACGCCGAAGAATGCCTCGAAGACGAAACCATTGCTCTTTTGGCCACGGTACTGGCGCGGCAGCCACATCTTGGGCAAGCCGCCGCTGAGCAGGAACTGGTCCGTGATTTCCTTCGGTAACAGCTTCGTGAAATTCAGCAGTTGCACCGCAGGATCGCCGGTGCCGGCGTCGATGACGTTCGACGCATCGATCGGGATCGTGACGCCCGCCAGCCACGGGCTCGTGCCGGCCTCGAAGTCACCGTTGGTCAGCAGTTCCGGGCCTAAGCCGCCACCACCGGTTGCCACCACCAGCGACACATGGTCGATGTACACCTCGCCCACTTCGGCACCCAGGTCGAACAGCACGCGGCTGTCGGCATCGCCGAAGCCGGTCGCCGTCAGGTCGAGCGTGAACGTCTGACACTCCGTCGTCAGGCTCACCGTCTGCACCGCTTTCGCGAGCGAACCGCCAGACAGGCCGATGCCCGCCACGATCGTGCGGTTGACGTTCGATCTCGCCCTGAACGTGAGCGTATAAGTCTCGTCCGGCGTGATCGCGAGCTTCTGGCTCAGGTTGACGTCGATGGGATTCCCCGCCGACATTACGTCGACGAAGAACGCCTGGTTGATGGTGCAGTACGGGTCCCAGATGACGTCGGGGAACAAGTCGGGAATCGCACTAACGTCGTCGAGCAGCTCGACGCAGGTCTGCGGATCGTAGCGACAATCCGGGATGTTCTTGACCTGGTACAGCGTGAGCCCGGACTCAGCGCTGGCGAGCCGCACCCCCTTCAACGTGGCCGCGGGGGCTCCCTGGGCGTCGACGACCAGCGTACAGATGATGGGGTTGCCGTTCTGGTCGAAGCTGCAATTCGTGAGGTCGATGCCGATGCCGGGCGCCACCGTCGGCGCGACCGGTGCATGGGTTCCCTCGACCGTATCGATCGTCGACAGCGTATCGATAACCGTGAGGCTGTTCGCCGGCAGGCTGCCGTCAGGCTGCGGGTTCGCCTGCAGCGCCTTCACCGTGCAGTACTGCTTGTCCGTCAGGTAGATTGCACCGGTCTTGCCGCTGCTGCGAATGCCGTACTGGATATCCCCCGCAGGACAGAGCGCCGGCGGTGACGCTCCCCGGTTTGCGGCGATATCAAACACCGGGATTGCCGCGCCGGTGCCGTCCGCGCGTTTGGCCAGCACACGATTCTTGGTTGTCGTAACGAGGACATAGCTGACAAGATTTTCGTTGATGTCCTCGACCTGGATTGCGGCCGCGCTGATCAATTGCTCGTTGCCGACCAGGTTCCAGCCACTCTTGCCGCTGGCAATCACGATGGGTACACCACCGATCGATGGGAAAAATACCGCCGTCTTGCGTTCCTCGAGGCCGAGAATTCCCGCGCCGAGAACGAAAGTCGTTGCACTGTCGCCGTCAACCGACGACAGGTCGACGAGCAGCGGGCGACCGGTCGCCACTTCGGTCGCGCAATAGGTGTTGCCCTGTATGCCCACGCCGCTGGGGCAGGCGATGAGCGGATTCGGGTTGGGTACCGCCTTGAACAGGCTGTGGGACTTGCCCTTGTTCTTGCCGCCGAGCCACACCGTACCGGTCAGGTCGACCGTCAGCGCGGTACACGGTGTTCCCTTGTTCGTATCGAGATTCAATCCCTGGTCTTTACAGTCGATCGCCTCGATCGTCGTGCCCGGGTTGCCTATGTTCGGCGTCCGCTTGACGAGATCGCCGTCGAGGCAGTACAGACCGAAGCCCGTGTGCTTGCAGGCACGGTAGAGGGTGCCGTTGATCAAGCTGTTGGTGAAATCCGGTTCCAACGGATCGTCGAAGTTCATATTCAGCACTGCGGTATCGCTGTGCACCTTGACGCTGTCCAGCGTTTGGACAACGACTTCACCGAGCGCCGTCGCGCTTCCCAGCAAGGCAACCGTCACGGCCGCCAATTGCACTCCTGCTTTCGTCCTAAACATCCTGTCGCTCCTTGTTGGTATTTTTTTTCCAGATCAGACTTTTTTTCGAATTACACCAAGCTTAGTTCACCTGAATTTCGCTGCCTCCTCTTCCCGCCCCCATGCCGCGTAAAACTTGACCATGTTACTACGGCCTTCCTGGGCAAGATTGGGAATCGGCGCCTGCGACAGCCCGTCCAGGCTTGCCAGCAAAATCGGTTCGGCCAGTGCATATTCGCCGATGCCCGCCAGCGCTCGCCCTTCGACGTGTTTCGCCGCCGCGATGCGCCAGTGTGTTTCCGGCAGGCTTTGCGCCAGGATATCCCTGGCTTCGCGCACCGAACTGAGCGCCTGGTGATAGCGGCCTGTCTCGAGCAATATGTTGGCGTAAACCGTCAGGGCGCCGGCGGTTTGCGGATGTTCGTTACCCAGCAGCTTGCGCCGGACCACGATGCTCTCGGTAATGAGCGCTTCGGCTTCGGCAAATTCGCCCTGTTCGGTTAGCCAGTACGCGAGACTGGCTGCGAGCCCGGCCGTCGACGGATGTTCGCTGCCGACGAGCTCGCGCTGCATGTTCAGCGCGCCGCGCTGTGTTTCTATTGCCGTGTCGATCTTCCCCTGCGCATACATGACGTAGGCGAGGTTGCTGGTGGACACGGCAATCTCGGGGTGCGGCCCCTTGAAGATTCTCTGGTAAATGTCGATCGCATGACGATACGCGGCCTCGGCGCCCTGCAGGTCGCCTCGCATTTCAAGGACGCGGGCCATGTTGTTCAACGCAACACCCACTTCCGTGTGTTGTTCGCCGAGCAGCGCGATCTTCATTGCCAGCGCTTCGCGAAACAGCGTTTCGGCAGCTGCAAGGTCACCGAGGTCGACCCTTGCCCAGGCAAGGTTGTTCATGGTCTCGGCCAGTTCCGGGTGGGCGCCGTCGTGAATGCTGCGCCGCATCTCCAGCGCCTGCTGCAGGTAGTCTACCGCCTGCTCGTAGTTGCCCTGCTCGTAATCGTTGACGCCGAGGTCCTCGAGGTTCTCCGCAACATCGTCGTGCTCGGTTTCGTAATATGCCCGCCGAATCTCGAGCGAACTGCCGAACAACTGCCCGGCCTCGTCATACACGCCTTTGCGATGCAGCACCTTGCCGAGCATCGTCATCGTTTGTGCTGCCTCGAGGCTGTCGTTGCCGTGAAGCTGCCGTCGCTTTTCCAGCGCTTCCCGTAACTGCACTTCGGCGGCGTCGTACTCGCCTTCGAGATTCAGTATTTCGCCGAGATGCGTCTGGCTTTGAGCGACTTCCGGGTGCAGTTCACCAAAAATTTCCCGGCGTTTGTTGGTTGCCTTGATGACAAGATCAGCGGCGCGATCGTACAGCGCAAGGCTCTTGTAAACGGTCCCCATCGTGTCCATCAGCGTCGCCTGGATTTCCGGCTGATCCGTGAGTTCCGTGTCTATTCTTGCCGCACCCTTATCGAGAATTTCGCGTGCCGTGATCGTATTACCCAGCGCCTCGCTCGGATCCGAAACCTTGAACAGGTCGACCATGAACTGCGTCGTTTGCCGTGCGGTTTCCGCCTCGATCTGGGCACGATTGCGCTGTGCCTCCGCTTCGAGCCGCGCGAACCACGCGCTGGCCGCGAGCGCGGAGGTAATCGCCATGCCGACGACAGCGGCCGTCGTGAGGAAGGCCATGCGGCGATGGCGGCGCTGGGCCTCGCGCTGGCGCAGGGCATCGAAATCGACACCGAGCATGCCGGCGATCAGCTTCAGCTTGGCGTTGTGTTTGTTGTCTTTGCCTTTTCTTGCATCGGCCGCGATCGGCTCGCTGCGATTTCCGGTGACATTCCCTTCGTCATCGACCTCGTATTTCAATGCCTCGGGAAAACACTCGAGGTCCGGGGTCTCTGTACCGATTGATGCACCGGGTTCGCCGTCGACAATCAGGCAAAAAACCCGATCGCTGCGCCCGAGGCGCTTGTAAGTCAGAATTTCCTCGTTCGTCCAGCGCGATTTGGCCGCGTTGGGCGAACAGATGACTATCTGGCACGCAGAGCTCTTGAGAGCCGTAGTAAGGACGTCGCCGAGGCTCGTCGACGTCGACAGCTCCTCCCGGTCACGAAAAATCGGCGCGATACGCTCCGGTACAGGTCCGAACTCCGTCGGCTGGCCAACGAGGTGTTTCGGAACCTTGTACGTTTCGAGTGCTTTGTGCAGCCACGACGCCCACTTTTCATCTTTGTGGCTGTAGCTGATAAAGGCTTTGTATTTGAAATCTTCGAAGTTTGCCAAGGCAGTTTACATAACGGCGCGAATGCCCTGATTATAGTTGCCGAAATTGCTGAAATCAGGTTGGCGTGCGGTCTGGCAGGCGAATTCAGACGCGTAGATTCGCGCCGGATCAGGGTTTTTCAAGCAACTTGTCGAGCTCTTCAGCGCCGTAGACCTTTTCGAGTTCGGCGCGTTTTTTGTCTACATTCTGACCACGGCAGAAGTCAAAGTGCGCAACACCGCCGGAATAACCCGAAGGAATCTCGATGCCCTGACAGAACTCGTTGAACATAACGTAAACGGAAACGTCGGTTGGCAAAACCGCGAACAATTGCGTCGAGCGAGCCTGGAATTGTTCGGTAAAACTTTCATGACCGGTAAAACAGTCTCCTGCGCCCTCGTACCAGCCGTCGGGCGTACCGTCTTCATACAGGCATAAAGTCGCAACCGGATGTCCCTCGGCGCCCGTTCTTGCGGTCTGCAAACTGTTGGTGAAATAAATGGCCAGGTCGTCGGTATCAACACGCTGCTCCGGTCGAAACTGCTCGACGAAGTCGAGCGCCGACTCACGGAACGACCGGGTAGAAGGATCGAGGCGCGTGTAAACCCATACCACAGCATCGCCACGTGTTTCCGTATACGCCTGGCGACCGAACTGGAACGGCTCTTTCAGCCGGTCGAGGCCGGCGGCGTCGGAGCCAACGTACATTGCGGCCGGAACCAGGATAAACAGGCTCGTCATCATCCAGCCCTGCTTCTCCAGCGGGCGCCGCATGACCCACGACAAGGCAACGATCGCGTCGCTCGCCATGCACAGGCCGACATAGCTTTGCTCCATCCGGAACAGCCGTCCACCGACATCGGTCGTGATTACCTGGACCAGCCGTTCGAGATCGATCAGCTGCAGCAGCCCGAGCACGACCGCCGACATCAGCACTGCGCGCGCAACCGCGGCGGACTGTTCGGTAAATGTCGGGTAAGCCTTGACGATGGCCAGCGCGATAACGAACGACGGCACGTGAAAAATACCGCCCGTGATCGGCGCCGGGATGATCAGATCGCTGAACGCACTGCCGCCGCCCCAGATACCGGACCAGCCGAGTGCGCCGGCAAGTAGCGCCGGCAGTAGCCACATCAGGAGGGCGAAGGCGATGAAAGCCCACTTGTTCATCGCGGCAGTATACCGGCTGCGGAGGAACAACCGGCCTTATCGGATTGTCGTACCATTCTGTATTCGCGCGACAGCCTCGCTTGTCGCCAACGATCGAAAGGATGTTCGCCATGAGGATAAGCAACCTGGCATGCCTCGCATTCATACTGCTACCGCTGGCTGCTGTTTCCGAAACGCGCGCTAACGACGCGACGCTGGTCGAGGAAGTCCGGTGCGTCGAGATCGCATTCGCGGAATCCGTCGCCGACTCCGACATCGATGCATTCCGCGAACTGCTGCATCCCGATGCGCGCTTTGTCGGTTCCGGTGTCGTTCGCGGCCGCGACGAGATCGTCGCCGCCTGGGAACCGCTGTTCGCAAAAGACAGGCCGCTACTCGTCTGGCGGCCGGA
>JBFIQH010000186.1:0-6019 GCA_041609735.1 Woeseiaceae bacterium
CGGCGTCGGGAACGCGTTGCGGTCCCAGTCGAGCTTGCCCATGTGGCCCTGGATGTCCGGGCCGAACCAGTAGATGTCGAGGATGACGGCATCGAGCGGTACGTCGGCACGCTGGAAGCGCCGCACGACGTCGCGCGTCTCCTTCTCGGTTCGATAGCCGAAGCGCGACGCGAAGTTGCCGAACGCCCAGCGCGGCGGCAGCGGCTGGCGACCGGTGACGCCGGTGAACGCCTCGATCAGCTGTGGATACGTGTCGCCGGCCGAAATGATGTAGGACGTGCGTCCGGCAACGGCCTCGAACTGCAGCACGTTTTTCTCGGTGCTCGCAATGTCGAGCCAGCCGCTGGCCGTGTTGTCGAACGCGATGATGTAGCGCTTGCTCGACAGGATTGCCGGCAGGCTGTAGTACATCTGCCGCGATTCGGTCGAATAACCGTAGTGCGCACGGTTATAGAGCGGCATGCGCTGGCCGCGACGGTCCATGCCGAGCACGCGCTGGCCGCCGCCGAGGATTTTCTCGTCGTCGTCGAGCGTAAAGCGAAAACCGCGCAGCGTTTCGAGCGCGAAATAGCCGTGTTCCTCGGCTACGAGCGGCGCGCCGTCTTTCAGGTACGCGATGCTGACCGGTTGCTTGTTGATGACCGCGGTCAGCCCGTCGATCGCGATTGCGATGCTGTCGGCGGTCTCATTGACGACGGTTGCGACCGGTGCCGGCGCGCCGGCTCTTGCGAACGACGGCAACTGCTTGACGCCGGTCTCGCGGTAGTGCGCCTCGAACGAGGATTCGTTTAACGCGGTCAGCGTCAGGTCGCCCAGGGACGTCGTTACGACGACCGACTGGCCCTCGACAGCGTGTTCGAGGTAGTCGCCGAAATCCGCCCGCGCAGCACAGGCAAAGGCGAGCAGCAGCGCCAGCCACGTGCCGGCTATGGTCTTGACACACACGCGATTCGTCACAGCGCCCCCGGCAGTTCTTAGTTGGATGGCGGATCGAGCTCGAGCAACAGCACCGAGCGCGGTTCGAGGACGAGGTCACGGGCGAGGTTGAAGCGCTTGCCGCTGATGACGTCGGTGGCCGTGCGTCCGTTGCCGATGCGTTCGGCGAAGCGGGCGGTCGGGAGCGTCTGTGTCTCCGTATCGCGATTGAAAATCACCATGACGGTATCGTCGTCGTCATACCGGAAGTATGTATAAACGTTGCCGATAGGCGCGAACTGCATCAGCTGGCCGGTGTGAACGACGTCTGCGGTCTTGCGCCAGTGGAGCAGCTTGCGCATGAACGCCTGCGCCTGACGCGCCTTCGCGCTGAGGCCCTCGCCGGTAAACGCGTTGACGGTATCGCCCGGCCAGCCGCCGGGAAAGTCGCTGCGAATGACGCCGTGACTGTCGGTGCCCGGATGCGACATCAGGATTTCGGTCCCGTAGTAGATCTGCGGAATGCCGCGCATCGTCAGGTAGTAGACGATGGCCATGCGGTACAGGTCATAGTCCTCGCCGAGCTGCGTATAGATACGGCTCATGTCATGGTTGTCGGGAAAGATCACGAGGTTGGACGGGTCAGGATAGAGGAAGTCGTTGCCGAGCATCTCGTAGACCGGTGTCCAGGCGCTGCCCCACGGCGGGTCGTCGGCCGTCAGTGCGCCGGCGAGCGCAATCTGTAGCGGAAAATCGAGCACGCCCGGCAGGTGCGACACATAGCCGTCGTGGTTGTCCTTGCCGGCCTGCCAGTACGAGACGATCGCCGGGTTCGGGCTCCACTCCTCGCCGACGATATTGAAGTCGGGGTACTCCCGCATGATGCGCCGGGTCCATTCCGTCATGAAGTGCTTGTCGGGGTAGGGATAGGTGTCCTGCCGTATGCCGGCAAGGCCGAGATACTCGGTCCACCAGATCGCGTTCTGGATCAGGTAGTCCGCGAGCAACGGGTTCCGCTGATTCAGGTCCGGCATCGCCGGCGTGAACCAGCCGTCGGCAAACGCGCGCGTGTCGTAATCGGACGCGTAAGGGTCCTGGTTCGTCGTGCGCGCGTGGTTGGTCTCCCGGTACTCGCCCGCGCTGTTGATCCAGTCGGCGGTCGGCAGGTCGTCCATCCACCAGTGTTCGCGGCCGGCATGGTTGACGATCATGTCCATGATCAGGCCGAGCCCGCGCTCGCGCAGCTCGGCCGCGAGCTGCCGGTAGTCCTCGTTGCTGCCGTAGCGCGGGTCGACACGATAGAAATCCGTCGTCGCGTAGCCATGATACGACGCCTCCGGCATCGCGTTTTCGAGCACCGGGTTCAGCCATATCGCCGTGAAGCCCATGTCCTCGATGTAATCGAGATGGTTACTGATCCCCTTGAGATCACCGCCATGGCGTCCGTAGGGTTCGTCCCTGTCAGGCAGGTCGCCGAGGCCATCGACGGCATCGTTCCCCGTATCGCCGTTGGCGAAGCGGTCCGGAGTAATCAGGTAGATGACGTCCTCGGTCGAAAAGCCGTCGACCCAGCCGGATGCGTGGTTGCGTTGTCGCAGTTCATAGCGATGCTCGAGCGTCGTGCCATCGTTGCTGAACGCGATTTCGAAGCCGCCGGGTTTCGCGTCCGGATCGATCGCGACGTAGACAAACAGGTAGTTCGGGCTAGCGACCCGCTTGACCGACGATATGCTCAGGCCCTGCCGGCTGATCGATGGCTCGAAGTCGGCAATGCCGTCGCCATAAACGAGCAGCTGCAGCTCGCGGTGCTCGAAACCCTGCCACCAGAAAGGTGGCTCAACGCGCTCGATCTCCGCAGCGAATACGCCCGGTAACAGCGCCATACTTGCACACAGCATTGCAACGCCCGTCGCGCACTGTCGTGTCGTTCGAATCATTGCCTCGATGTACGTTGCGTTGCCGCAGCGCCCCCCCTGTTTTTCATACGATATTAGTCATTTATGGGCATTTTCGGGGATGAATACGTTTGCAGGGTCTAAGGTCCAGGAACCGCCAATTGCTACAATGCCACGAATGGGGGAGAGCAAAAACAGCGCGCCAAAAACGGCCGTCAGTCGTGCGGGCACGTGCAGGATTGGCGCCCTTATTCTAATTCTCCTGATCGTTTCGTTATCGGCCGAAATTCATGCGGCGACAGTAATTTCGCCTGACGGGCGTATCCGCGTCGAGATATCGGTCGGTGACGATGGCCATCCGCAGTACCGCGTGAATTATCGCAATGCCGTGGTTGTCGAAACGTCGAAACTCGGCCTGCGGTTTGCGTCGCATCATGCACTGGCTGAAGGATTCGAGCTTGCCGGCAGCGATTATCGCGCCAGCGACAATACCTGGGAGCAGCCCTGGGGCGAGTTCCGGCTCGTGCACGATGCATTCAACGAGCGATCGGTGCGGTTTCGGTCGAACGACGGGCCTGCACGCGAGTTCGTGCTGGTCGTGCGCGCGTTCAACGACGGCATAGGCTTTCGCTATGTCGTGCCGGAACAGCCGTACTACAAGGACGTCGTGATCGTCGACGAATTGACCGAATTTCGCGTAGCGTCGGATGCGACCGCCTGGTGGATACCGGGCCGTGGCTGGAATCGCTACGAATTCCTGTATCGCGAGACGCCGGCTGCCGACATCGCGCTCGCGCACACACCGGTGACACTGAAGCTCGCAAGCGGCGTGCATCTGAGCCTCCACGAAGCGGCGCTGACCGACTACCCGGCGTACGTGATCGACCAGCGCAGGGACGGCGTCCTCAAGACCAACCTGACGCCGTGGTCCGGCGGCGAACGCGCACGACTGACGGCGCCGTTTGTGTCGCCGTGGCGAACGATCCAGGTATCGCCCGATGCCAGGGGCCTGCTGAATTCCAGCCTGATCCTGAACCTCAACGAGCCGAACAAGCTTGGCGACGTGTCTTGGGTCGAGCCGGGCAAATACGTCGGCATCTGGTGGGCCATGCATCTCGGCGAGCGGACCTGGGGTTCGGGCGCGGCCCACGGCGCGACGACGGCGGAGACAAAGCGCTACATCGACTTCGCCGCGGCGAACGGCTTCGACGGCGTGCTGGTCGAGGGCTGGAACACCGGCTGGGACGGCGACTGGTTCTCGAACGGCGCCATCTTCAATTTTACCGAGACATACCCGGATTTCGACCTCGCACAGGTTGCCACTTATGCGCGGGACAAGGGCGTGCGCATCGTCGGCCATCACGAGACGTCCGGGCACATCAGCAACTACGAGGCGCAGATTGACGAGGCGTTCGACCTGTACGAAGCGCACGGCGTGCGACAGGTCAAGACAGGCTACGTCGCCGACGGCGGCGACCTGCGTTGGGTGGATGACGCCGGTGTGACGCACCGCGAATGGCACGACGGCCAGTTCGCCGTCAATCATTTCGAGCGCGTGCTGATCGCGGCGGCGAAACGCAGGATCAGCATCAACACGCATGAGCCGGTCAAGGACACCGGCTTGCGGCGCACCTACCCGAACTGGATCAGTCGCGAAGGCGCCCGCGGGCAGGAATACAACGCGAGCTGGTCGCTGCCGAACCCGCCGAGCCACAACGTCACGCTGCCTTATACGCGCCTGCTTGCCGGCCCGATGGATTTCACGCCGGGTATCTTCGACCTCATGCACCAGGGTGCGGACTCGGAATATCGTGTGCAGTCGACGCTGATGCAGCAGCTGGCGCTGTACGTCGTGTTCTACAGCCCGATCCAGATGGCCGCCGACCTGCCTGAGAACTACCGCAAATTTCGCGATGCGTTCCGCTTCATACAGGACGTGCCGACCGACTGGGAACAAAGCATCGCGCTGGACGGCGAGGTCGGTGAGTTCGTCGTCTTCGCACGCCAGCAGCGCGGCAGCGACGACTGGTTCATCGGCGCCCTGTCCGGTGACGAACCTCGATCGTTGACATTGCCGCTGGATTTCCTCGACGGTGACCGACGATACCGCGCGACGATCTATCGCGACGGCGACGATGCGCACTGGCGCAGCAATCCTTACGACTACGTTATCGACACGCAAACGGTAACGAAAAACACCGTGCTCGATATCGCGCTCGCCGCCGGCGGCGGCGCGGCGATAGGCTTGAGCCCATTATAAAACTGACACAGGCGACAACAGGATGAATGAAAAGCCGAGTTTGGGTTTCTGGCAAATATGGAACATGTGCTTTGGATTCATGGGAATCCAGTTTGGATTCGCGCTGCAAAACGCCAATGTCAGCCGGATATTCCAGACGCTTGGTGCAGAAGTTGATGACATTCCGATACTCTGGATTGCGGCGCCACTGACGGGGCTCATCGTGCAACCGATTATTGGCTATATGTCGGATCGCACCTGGAACAGCCTCGGCAGACGGCGGCCGTATTTCCTGGTCGGCGCTATTCTCGCTTCGCTCGCGCTGTTCATTATGCCGAACTCGCCGGTGCTCTGGGTCGCGGCCGGCATGTTGTGGATCATGGACGCATCGATAAATATTTCGATGGAGCCGTTCCGGGCATTCGTCGGCGATAATCTGCCGGAAAGGCAGCGCACCGCCGGCTTCGCGATGCAGACTTTTTTCATCGGCATCGGCGGCGTGGTTGCGTCCGGGCTGCCGTACATCCTGACGAACTGGCTGGGTATCAGCAATACGGCACCCGAAGGTGTCGTGCCGGATTCGGTCAAGTGGTCGTTCTATCTCGGCGGTGGCGCATTCTTCCTGGCCGTAATGTGGACGGTTTTCCGGTCGCGGGAATATTCGCCGGAGGAATTGGCGGCATTCGAGGCCGCGCGGCCACCCGAGCACCGGGTCGCGGACACCAGTTTGCGGGCAGCATCGAAATACCGTAACGGCGGCATAGTCTGGGCGGTAGTTGGCGCAGTACTGTGGTACTGGATCCAGAGCCGCGGCCTCGACAAGCAGCTGTATGTGCTTGCCGGCGGTTTCATCGCGTTCGGCCTGCTGCAAATTATAACGAGCATGCTGCAGAACGCCGGGAGAATAAAGAACGGCATGTACGAGATCATGCACGACTTGTTTCACATGCCGCGCGTCATGAAACAGCTC
>JBFIQH010000187.1:0-6003 GCA_041609735.1 Woeseiaceae bacterium
AAATTACCCGAACAATTTCCGTCTTATTCTCGGTCATACCCAACTCCCCAACTGAGGCCGACCGCTTCTTGTGTACCAATTGTAGCAAAACGCGGTGCTGCCGTAGCGAGGAGAGCCGATCGAAACCGAACTGCTCGCCGTAGATTTCGGGCCGGGCGTTATCCGAGGTCCACACAATCTGCCCGGGGGCAGCTACACTTCAAGGGACTCATGTGAATAAATCATCGGCTCGCGCGGTTTGCAGGAAAACGGATTCATCTCAGAGTTGAAAGATCGCCGCGTGATCCGCACGGTGCTTATTTATGTCGCTTTCGCCTGGGTTGCGTTGCAAGCGGCCGATCTTTTTGCAGAAGCCGAAATCATCAGTGAGACAACGGTTCGCTGGCTGATACTCGGTGCTGCGATCGGATTTCCGATTACGGTCATCGGTAGCTGGTTTCTGGATTCGCCGTGGCGGGCCAGCAAGAGGATGGCCGTTGCCGGAGACATCGTGATCATTGCTGCAATCAGTCTGGCGGCAATTATTTTTGTCTGGCAGCAGTGGTTTGTGTCATTTGTACGCCCGACACTGGTCGTCCAGACCATCGTTGCCACGGACACCCGCGATGAGTCGCAACGCCTTGCCGATCGCCTTGCGAAAAATCTGAGGACGTTACTTGCGATGCGCCCGGAAGTGCGTGTGCTGGAGTTCGGCAGTTCCGCCCCGGGCGTGCATTATCGAATCGCCGGGACGTTGGCACGTAGTGCCTCGAGCGTCAGGGTAACGGTGCAGTTGTTTGAATCGGGCGACGACCTGGCCTGGAGTGATACTTTCGAAGGGCAATTGGCTGGCGAGGATTCATTAATCAACCGAATACAGGCTGAGCTCTGGGCGCGATTGCCGCTCGAGGAGGGAGCGCTCAGGGAAGCGCAGGCATTGGTTTCGAGTTGTGAATCGTTCGCCGAGCGTGACGATCTGCTGGCAACGGCGCAACGTATATTCGACGAAATGGGTTCGCTGCCGCCACCGCAGAGGCCGGTCAAGCAGCAGCTGGCGATGCAGTATCTTCAGGACGCGGACACGACCTGTCCGGGATGGCCGGATACCGAATTGATGCAGCTTGAAAATACTTTGCAACTTGAACATGATCATATCGACGATACCGCGTTGCTAAGTCGCTATCCGAATTCGTCTCTTGTACACCGGAGGATTGCAGAGCGTCGTCAACGGGACGGTGACGAAGACGAGGCCCGCGCTCTTTTTGCAGAGGCCTGTAAGCTGCAACCCGATCCGGCGTTGCCGTACTGCACCTAGTCACGTAACGGATACCGCGCATGTCAAGGGTTGGTACCTTTATTGATGAACTGCAACGCCGTAGCGTCATTCGCGCGGCTATTGGACATATCGTTTTTTTCTGGGTCCTCGCGCAAGTTGCCGACGTCGTACTGCCCTACATCGGTATCACCGATAATCCAGTGCGCTGGACGATCGTCGCGGGAGTTGCGCTGTTTCCGCTTACGGTCTGTGTTGCCTGGTTCTTCGAGCACCCTTGGAAAAAATTTACGCGCGGTCGATTGGTGCTGGATACGATCGCTATTGCCGCTATAGGCATTTTGTCGATCAGCTGGGCGATTCGGAACATGCCGCAGGTCGTGCATACCAAGACGAGCATCGTTGTCCTGCAATTCGACCACTCCGGTGCACCGCTCGAGCAGAGTGTATCGCGGGCGCTTGCATACGAAATCAACAGCCTGCTGATGAAATCCCGGTCAATCAACGTGATCGGGTTCGAAACTGCGACGTCGCCGGTACTTGCCGGCCTGGACGAGCTGGCTATCGTCGATCGCCTCGACGTAGAGCATGCGCTATCGGGCCGTGTTGCCGTAGACGGCAACCTGATGCGCATCAGTTTGCGATTGCTGGACCGCGCCGGCAAAGAATTGTGGCAGTCCGTCATCCAGCGCGAAATCGATGACTTGTTTGCCGTGCAGGAGGACATTGCCACGTCGATACAGTCGCGACTCGGTGCGGGCGAGAGCACGGTGCCGGTTGCGACTATCGCGGCAGGCCGTTGTCCCATGCCGCCGGACCCGGCCGCGCTCGAGCACTACTATACGGCGCGCTATTTCGTCGAGCTGCGAACCGACAGCGAGACATCCCGGCAACAGCTGCAGGAGGCGATCCGGCTCTATGAACGACTGATAGAACGGTATCCCGACTTTGCGGAAGCGCGGTCTGGTCTGGCATGGGCGCTGATGCACCAGGGCGTTTACGATCCTGACAACGCGGCACCGGATCGCCACGCCCGTGCACGAGCGCTCGCCGAGCAGGCACTCGCGGACTGCCCGACGTCAGGCGATGCCATGCACATCCTGCCGAACGAGTTCGATCACGAGAATCAATGGATAGGCACCCATCGGCAGCTCACCGCATTTCTCGAGATGCAGCCGGACCGTCCGGAGTACTTGCAGCGCCTGGCCCGTCATTACAGGGAAACCGGACTTCGTGAACGCGCCATCGAAATTGCAGAGGCAAATTACTCGTTGAATCCGCTATCGCCCAAAGCGATAAAGATACTGGCCGCTGTGTACCAGGCACCGGATACGATCGACAGATCGATCGAGCTTTATGATCTCGCCGCCGAACTCGGTAGCACGGGACCGAATTTTGCGCGCATGACGAAACCGATGTTCGACTGCCAGCATGAACTGGAATGCATGCTCGACAACCTGCCGCCGCCGTTCAAGCAATTCGAAAATCAGTTCCGGGAAATATACCCGAAGCCCGCGGACGAAGAGGCACAAAGACGCGCGATAAACCTGGCATTGTCGATGCAGCGCGAGCACCCGAATTTCCTGACCAGCAATTTCATGGCGTCGTCGTGCTGGTTCGATCACCTTACGCCATTGTTCTTCGAGCTCTGGCAGCAAAACAAGGAGGTCGGCGGCTTCTGGTTCTGGCCGAACGTCTGGGGTGGGCGGTGTGAAAATATCTGGGCGGCACCGGAATTCGAGGCGTTTGTGGAGGAGGCGGGGCTGGTCGAGTACTGGCGTGAGGTTGGTTGGCCGCCGATGTGCCGGCCGGATGAAAGCGGTGTCGAGTGCGGCTAGCGCGGCGGTTCCCGTCACGGACAGCCGGGATTGGGTCCGCAGCGCAAGTAGCGGTTAGCATGCATCGCCATCTTGGGAGTTTCCGGAGCGTCGATGACCGATCCGAGTAATAAGGCAGTGCTGATCACCGGTGCCGGCGGGGGACTCGGCCGGGAAATGGTGCGTCAGTTCCGTGCCGCTGGTTCCAAGTTAATTCTTACGGACCTTTCCGAAAACGCGCTTGGTAACGCCATCGAAGATGGCGGCGACTATATTCTCGCGGCGGTTGTCGCCGACCTGTCGTCGCCCGAGGGCAGCTCGTCACTCGTCAGGACCTGTGCCGAGCAGGCGATCGTGCCAGACATACTCATCAACAACGCCGGTATCGGCGTCGGGGGGCGACTCGACCATATTCCACAGGAACATTGGGAAGCGCTCATGCAGATCAACCTGCTGGCGCCGATGCGGATGTGCTCGTTGTTTCTTCCCACGATGATCGAGCGCGCCAGCGGGCATATCGTCAACATCTCGTCGCTGGCTGGGTGGGTCGGGTCGCACGGTTTGTCCGCCTACTGCGCATCGAAGTTCGGCCTGCGCGGATTCGGCGAATCTCTGGCCGCCGATCTCGAAGACACAGGGGTCCGGGTAACGAACGTCTATCCGTGCTTCAGCCGTACGCCGATTCTCGATTCGCCGCAGTACGGTTACGAAGAGCGGCGCGTCGTGCCGGAGTACCTGATCTCAAACCCGGCCGACGTCGTCGGGCAAGTGATCATGGGCATCCGTCGCAATCGGCTGCACGTATTTCCGGATCGCTACGCACGCGTCATTCATTACGTCTCCCGGTTCGCGCCGTGGCTGGTGCCGATGTTGAACCGCCGTATGCAAAGGCAGGCCATCGAGGCCGGCAAGCAGGCGAGCGACACCTGAATACACGACCGTAAGTTACAATGTCTGGCAATGTACTTTTGGCGTCGCCGGACACCCATGCGCTATTCGTTCATTCCGATCAACGCACCTGCCGTGACTCGTGACGGATAAATCGTCCGGCCGTCAGTCACTTTGGGCTCGCCTTCGTGAGCGCGGCGTCGTCCGCGTCGCCCTGAGCTACCTGGTCATTGCATGGCTGATGCTGCAGATCGGCGATGTTGTGCTCGACCCGCTGGGTGCGCCGGCATGGTCGATGCGGCTGCTGATCACTATTGCCGTCATCGGATTTCCGGTCGCGCTGGCGCTGGCATGGTTCCTCGAGCTGACACCAACCGGGATTGCGATCGACGACCTCGACGAGGCGGCGCCGCGGCCCGCGGTCCGGGGAATACGGCAATACGCCGACATCGTCATCATCGGCGCACTGGTGCTGGTCGTCGCATTTTTGCTGGTCCGCCAGAGTGGCGATATTGAGGGCGACACGGAGGCCCCGGTTGTCGCGGTGCTGCCGTTCGAGGAACTCGACAGCAGCGCCGACAATCACTTCGGCGACGGCTTCGCAGATACGCTGATTCACAAGCTCGGCGTGCTGGACCAACTCGTCGTGCTGGCATCGTCGTCGACGTTCGAGTTTCGCAACAGTGCGCTGCCGTTGACGGACATTGCGGCGAAGCTGGGTGCGACGGTGATACTGCAAGGCAGCATGCGTCGCGCAGGCGGCCTGTTGCGGCTCGATGCGCGATTACTCGACGCGTCATCCGGACAGCAGCTCTGGACGGCAAACTATCGTCGCCCGATCGCGGAGCTTTTCCAGGTGCAGGATGAGATGGCGAATGCGGTGTCGAACGCGCTGTCGATCAACCTCAGCCGGGCGCAGGTCGAGCGCATCGCCAGGCCGCCGACGAAGAGCCTGGAAGCCTACGATACGTTTCTGCGCGCAAGCCGCGAGGCGCTGGAAAGCCGCGATTCGGAGCGCATGCCCGAGGCGTTGCAGTACCTGTACGACGCGATCGAGCTGGATCCGGATTTCGCGCTGGCACACGCAACGTTGGTCGAAGCCCTGCACCTGACGAAGAGCTACCGGCACTGGGAGGTCAAGTGGGCGGACTTTGCGGACGAGGCACGGGCCGCGGCAATGCGTGCCCAGGAGCTCGACCCGAATCTCGGCGAGGCGTACCTCGCTGAAGCGTATGCGGCGATGGAGGAGCGGGACGCAGGAATTCGTGACCACTCCGACGAACACCTGGTTGCACTGATCCGAAAAGCCCTGGAACTCAGCCCGAACAATCCCAGGGCGTTGAAGCTGCTCAGTCATCTTATGGGCGACTCAGAGCAACGGTTCGATTTGCTCAAACGTGCCGCAAAAATCGACCCGCGATCCGGGATCATCCGGGTGAATATCGCGGAGGGATATGCTGGCCTTGGCGAATTCGACGAGGCCGAGAACTGGCTGGTCAGCAGCGCAACTGCGACGGATCCTTATTTCAATCGCGCCTACAAAATGCTGGTCGAAATGAACCTGTGGAGCGCCAACCGGTTGGACCGCGCCGCGCGCTGGGCGCGGGCGTTCGAGGCGACATACCCCGAGGACTGGGCCTCGAAGCTGGGCCTTATTCGCGCGCTGATTGCGCTGGGTGCCTGGGAGGAGGCGAGCGAACTGCTGCAGCGCATGCCGCGTTGGGAAACGGGCGGCAGCGACTTCATGAACTGGATCTATACCCACCAGGGCCAGTGGATCGCCTATCAGAGGGGCGACATCGATGAGGCGGTGACGCTTGCCGAACGCTACATTCGTGACAACCTGGTCGTGACGCCCGACTGGCCCGATCTTTCGGGCCAGAACCCGGTACTGGTGACGAGCCTGGACTTGCTGGCGCTGGTCGACCTGACTCGCGGGAATGCCGATGCAGCGCTGCAGCGCTACGCGGCCGCGAACCTCGAGGCAGACCAGCGAAGCTGGGACAACTTCGATAACCGGGCATTGCGTCCCGCCGTGCTGCATGC
>JBFIQH010000188.1:0-5970 GCA_041609735.1 Woeseiaceae bacterium
CGGGATTCAATCACTTGCCGTGCACGGACGCACGCGCGCATGCCGCTACAAGGGCGATGCTGAATTCGAAACCGTTGCGCGCATCAAGGAGACCGTCCAGATACCGGTATTTGCGAACGGCGATATCGACACTTTAGAGACGTCGCTTGAAGTTCTGCGCCTAACTAACGTCGACGGCTTGATGATCGGTCGCGGCGCCCAGGGACGGCCATGGATCTTCCGCGAGCTTTTACTCGGACTAAACGGCGGCACGCAAAATGCATCTGTAGCAAAAAAAGAATTGCGTGATATTATGCTCGGCCACCTGGGCGAACTACACCGGTTTTATGGGGATCAAACGGGCGTTCGGGTGGCTCGAAAGCACCTCACCTGGTATTGCGCGAATCTCGCCAACGCCGACGAATTTCGGTACCGGGTCGTGCGTGTAGAAAGTGCTTCAGAACAACTTCGACTGACGAAGGAATACTTCGACCAGCCCGGCGGAGGAATTTCCATGGCCGCGTAGTCGCTCTGTTGCATGGGGAGGCGCCTGCAATGAACGGCGGGCAGATTTCAGGATTGACCAACGTGGCCCAGAAAAAAATGAAAAACGGCACGGAGCTGAAAGGCCTGAAGAGCAAGAAGACGCTCTGCGGACACACGGAAGAAGCACTGCAAAATTACTTTGCCTGCCTGAACGGCGACCGCCCGGGCGATCTTTACGAACTCGTCATGGGCGAGGTCGAGCGGCCCCTGTTCAAGGCCGTCATGGAATACACCGACGGCAACCAGAGCCAGGCGGCCGGCATCCTCGGCATCAATCGCGGCACGTTGCGCAAGAAACTGAAAACCTACTCGCTAATTCGTTAAAGGATCCCCGATGTTTACCGTGCGCCGCGCGCTCGTCAGCGTTTCTGACAAGAGCGCCCTGATCCCTTTTGTGAGCAGCCTCGCCGAACTCGGCATCGAGATTCTTTCTACCGGCGGCACCGCGCGCCAGCTGCGCGACGCCGGCATCGACGCGATCGACGTGTCCACCAAGACCGGCTTCCCGGAGATCATGGACGGCCGCGTCAAGACGCTGCACCCTAAAATTCATGGCGGACTGCTCGGCCGGCGCGGCACCGACGAAAACGTCATGGACGAGCATGGCATTGAGCCGATCGACCTGCTGGTGGTCAACCTGTACCCGTTCGAACAAACCATCGCGCGTGACGATGCGACGATCCACGATGCCATCGAGAACATCGACATCGGCGGCCCGGCGATGATTCGCGCTGCGTCGAAGAATCACGACGGCGTCGCTGTCGTCGTCGACCCGGGCGACTACGACGATGTGCTGGCGAAATTGCGCGCAAACGGACTGTCACTCGTCGAGCGCCGCAGACTCGCTGCCAAGGCTTACGCACACACCGCCGCTTACGACACGGCCATCACGAAGTACCTGTCGAAGTCCCTGGGCGACGACCCGCTCGGCGAGCGCTTCCTGTATGCCGGCACCCGTGTACAGAAGATGCGTTACGGCGAGAACCCGCACCAGGATGCAGCGTTCTACATCGACCAGCAGGCGCCGGCGGGCTCGCTCGCGAGCGCGAAGCAACTGCAGGGCAAGGAGCTGTCGTTCAACAATGTCGCCGACAGCGACGCGGCGCTCGAGTGCGTGCGCCAGTTCGATGCGCCGGCCTGCGTTATCGTCAAGCATGCGAACCCCTGCGGCGTCGCGGTCGCCGGCAACATCCTCGAGGCCTACGAGAAAGCGTTTCGCACGGATCCGACGTCGGCCTTCGGCGGCATCATCGCGTTCAACCGGCCACTCGATGCGACAACGGCGAAGGCGATTATCGACAAGCAGTTCGTCGAGGTCATCGTCGCACCGCAGGTCGAATCCGAGGCAGCACCGGTCCTGGCAACGAAGAAGAACGTGCGCGTGCTTGAGACCGGGGATTGGCTCACCGCCGAGACCTTCGCGGCTGAAGCCCCTCCCGCATTTGATTTCAAGAAAGTCGGCGGCGGATTGCTGGTGCAGAGCGCCGATACCGGCAAGCTCGAGGGTGAGCTCAAGGTCGTGACGAAAAAGACGCCGACAACGCGCGAGGTCAACGACATGCTGTTTGCGTGGACCGTCGTCAAGTACGTCAAGTCGAACGCGATCATCTTCTGCAAGGACAACATGACGATCGGCATCGGCGCGGGCCAGATGAGCCGCGTCTACAGCACGAAGATCGCGGCCATCAAGGCAGCCGACGAGAGCCTGGATGTCAGCGGCTCCGTCATGGCTTCGGACGCGTTCTTCCCGTTTCGCGACGGCATCGACTCAGCCGCCGAGACCGGCATCTCGGCGATTATCCAGCCGGGCGGCTCGATCCGCGATGACGAGGTGATCCAGGCCGCCGACGAGCACGGCCTCGCGATGGTTTTCACCGGCATGCGGCATTTCAGGCATTGAGCTATGCTGCGAGTCCGAAATATCGGGCACGCAACGACATGCTGCCTGCCCCTGGTGAAGCTGGATAGAATCGCATGAAAATACTGGTCGTAGGATCGGGCGGCAGGGAACACGCACTGGCCTGGCAGTGTGCGCAGCACGGCCACAGCGTCGTCGTCGCGCCCGGCAATGCCGGCACGGCGCGTGAACGAAATACCCGCAATGCCGACGTCAGCAGCAACGATATCGACGCGCTGCTCGAACTCGCGCGAGACGAAAACGTCGACCTGACGATCGTCGGGCCGGAGGCGCCATTGGTCGCCGGTATCGTTGACCGCTTCGTCGAAGCCGACCTGCCCTGCTTCGGTCCGACCGCGGCGGCGGCGCAGCTCGAAGGCTCCAAGGCGTTCACGAAGGATTTCCTTGCGCGGCATCATATTCCGACCGCGAAGTACAAGACCTTTTCCGAGCTCGACCCGGCACTCGCCTACATTCGCGACCAGGGCGCGCCGATCGTTATCAAGGCCGACGGCCTTGCCGCAGGCAAAGGCGTCGTCGTCGCGATGACGCTGGTCGAAGCGGAGCAGGCAGCGACCGACATGCTGGCCGGCAACAAGTTCGGCGACGCAGGGGCGCGCATCGTGGTCGAAGAGTTTCTCGACGGCGAGGAAGCGAGCTTCATCGTCATCACTGACGGCGAGATCGTGCTGTCGCTAGCGACATCGCAGGACCACAAGGCACGCGACGAAGGCGACACGGGACCGAATACGGGCGGCATGGGCGCGTATTCGCCGGCGCCGGTTGTCACGCCCGAGATCAAGAAGCGCATCCTCGCCGAGGTCATCCGGCCGACGCTCGCCGGCATGATGATCGACGGCTCGCCCTACCTCGGTTTCCTCTACGCCGGACTGATGATCATGCCCGACGGCACACCGAAGGTCATCGAATTCAACTGCCGCATGGGCGACCCGGAAACCCAGCCGATCATGGCGCGCCTGAAAACCGACCTTGCCGACATCTGCAGCGCGACACTGAACGGCAAGCTCGCGCAGATCGATGCGCGATGGGACAAGCGCAAGGCGCTCGGCGTCGTGCTGGCCGCGGGCGGCTACCCGGAAAGTTACGCGAAGGGCAACAGGATCGCCGGGCTCGACGGCATCGACAGCAGCAGCGTCAAGGTGTTTCACGCGGGAACCGCAAGCGACGGTAATGACGTCGTCACGAGCGGCGGCCGCGTGCTGTGCGTCGTCGGCCTGGGCGACACCGTCAAGGCGGCCGCCAGCGAAGCCTACGCCGCCGTGAACAAGATCTGCTGGGAAGACATGTACTTCCGCCGCGACATAGGCCACCGCGCGATCGCGCGCGAAGAGGCGTAACGCGGTGCTGACAACGGCCGAGGCAACCGCCCGCATTTTCGCCGCGGTAGGGCCGCTGCCGACAACCAGTGTGCCGCTCGATCAAGCCGTCGGCCGCGTCTTGCGGCAAAGCGTCGCAGCGGAACGCGACCAGCCGCCGTTCGACCGCGTCATGATGGACGGCATTGCGATTGCTTATAAGGACTTTGCATCCGGCACGCGCACGTTTCCGATCCAGGGCATGCAGGCGGCGGGTGACGAGGCGCTGACGCTCGAGACGGGCAAGGCCATCGAGATCATGACCGGCGCATCGCTGCCGCAGGGTGCCGACTGCATCGTGCCGGTCGAACGCATCACTGTGAACGACGCCGGCGCACACATCGAGGCGGACTATTCGCCAGAAGCAAACCAGTTCATACACGCGCGCGGCTCGGACCATGTAAAGGGCGCAGTCCTGCTACACAGCGGCGCGCGCATTCGGCCGGTCGACGTCGCGATCATAGCGTCGTGCGGCCTCGCCGAAGTCAATGTGGCGGCGGACCCGGCCATCAGCGTGATTTCGACCGGCAACGAACTCGTCGCGGCAGGCCAGCCGATCGAAGATCATCAGATACGACTGTCGAACGGCCCGGCACTCGTCGCAATGCTCAACGACCACGGTTACCCGGATGCGACGCACGCACACCTGCCGGACGATGTCGGAGAACTGCAGGCGCGCATCCGGGAGCACCTGGAGCGCTCGGACATCCTGATCCTGAGCGGCGGCGTTTCGATGGGCCAAGCCGACTACGTGCCGCAAGTTCTTGCCGACCTCGGCGTCACTGTCGACTTCCACAAGATCAGCCAGCGGCCCGGCAAGCCGATGTGGTTCGGCATTGGCCCGAACAGGCAGGCGGTGTTCGCGCTGCCGGGCAACCCGGTATCGACGCTGGTGTGCTGCCGCCAATACGTCGTCCCTGCCCTGCGGCACATGGCCGGCATGAAGGCATCGGCACCGCAGTTCGCGACGCTGACGCAGGACGTGACGTTCGAGCCGAAGCTGACCAACTTCCTGCCGGTGCGGCTGCTGTCGAACGCTGCCGGCCAGGTACTCGCGATGCCGGTGCACACCAATACATCTGGCGACTTTGCCGCGCTGCACGGCACGGACGGCTACGTCGAGCTTGCCCTGGAACAAACGCTCTTCAGGGCGGGCACGACGGTGCCGCTGCATCGGTGGCGGCTGGGCTAGACTCTGTCGAGCGGGCTTCGCACCGCATGACCACCGCGATTCAGGACAATGGGACGAGTCGTTTCGCCCGAACGATTTCGTCCAGGAACGGAAGATTGATCTTGAGAATTTTCTTGTAAAAAAACAGCAGCGCACTTAGCGCTTGGTTCTGCGTCGACGCAGACACCCGACCGTAGTCAAGCGAGCGAAAAACCTCGCGAGACTCGGCCATGAACCTCTTTGCCATTCAACCTATCTTCCTTTATGACAATCCACCTATCTTCCGTCACACGCTATTTGTAAAGACCTTCGCACCCCAAAACCACATGATAAACTCCACTTTTCCAACAGTTACTCGTGAATTTCGGGTAACCAAATATAGTTAGGCTGCTGCCGAAGTCAGAATGGCTACCACGTGAGCACACGAATCATAGCTATGATAGTTCTGGCAGCTATAGGTTGCGCTGCCGGCCCTTGCCTTGCCAAAGGGACAACAATCCAACTAACAATTACTGGCCCTGGGTACGAGTTGCCAATTCAGACGACTGATAAAACTGCAATTTCTGCGATCGTTTGGGGCACCAATTTTTTTGAAGTGGACGCAGGCCCAGTACCGAAACCCGATGAGTCACTGCCTCGATTAAACGTTTATTTCTGGGTCCGACTGCCCAACAACTCAGTAGAGATGAAATATGTTGTTTCGTACATTTGGCAGCCTAATGAGGGATATGCAGTGGTGTGTTTCCCTGGACGTATGGATCCGTGGTACTCGACTAACGTCGGCAGCATCCTACGCGAAGGGGTCGATGGAAATTGCTTTCGGGCTGAGGATGAATGGGGGCTAGCACTAAAAGAACTCGTACCTTAGGCGGCAGGAGCAGCCTAACAATGCGCTGCACCCGTCACTTGACCCAGCCCGCCTTGCGCTGCCGCTTCAGACGGCCTGCCTCAAGTGCGCGTTAGCTTAGACGTTGGGTGGCACGACACGTCGTAATGAAATC
>JBFIQH010000189.1:0-5934 GCA_041609735.1 Woeseiaceae bacterium
ACGAAGGCGCGGCCAACGACGTCATCGAGTTCATCGCGGACGCGGTCGCAAAGGGCGCGAAGGTCGCGACCGGCGGCGGGCGCGCCGATCTCGGCAGCTGCTTCATCCAGCCAACGGTGTTGACGGACGCCAGTGATGACATGCGGGTCTTCAGCGAAGAGATATTCGGGCCGGTGGCGCCGATTTTCCGGTTCAGGACGGAGGACGAAGTGATCGCGATGGCGAACGACACGAACGTCGGCCTCGCGAGCTATTTCTATTCTCGCGACATCGGGCGCATCTGGCGCGTCAGCGAGGCTCTTGAGTACGGCATCGTCGGCATCAATGAGGGACTCATTTCGAACGAGATGGCACCCTTCGGCGGCGTCAAGGAATCCGGCCAGGGCCGCGAAGGCTCCAAGTACGGCCTCGATGACTACGTCGAGATCAAGTACCTGTGCATGGGCGGCATCGACCAGTAATTCGCACCGGGAAGCACAAGACAACGGTTTCGGGCGAGCGCGGTTTCGGGCAAAGCATACAGGTCCGATTCTGGCCAGTTTCGTCTCTTCGCCGGCGTATACTGAGGTCATCGGTTTTCGGCTACGACGATTCAGCCATATGCAGGCACAGGCAGTATACGAACGGGCACGGCTGTCGCGGGACCCCCGCTTCGACGGCCAATTTTTTGTCGGCGTTAAGACGACCGGCATCTACTGCCGGCCGATCTGTCCCGCGAACTCACCGAAGCGCGAAAACATTGCTTTCTACCCGACGGCGGCGGCCGCCAGTGAAGCGGGCTTGCGGCCGTGTCTGCGGTGCCGCCCTGAATGTGCGCCCGGCACGCCGGCCTGGCACGGGACGTCGACAACGGTGCGCCGCGGCCTGCGGCTCATCGCGGCCGGCGCGCTCGACGACGGCAACGTCGAAACACTGGCCGACCGGCTCGGCGTTACCAGCCGCCACCTGCGGCGGCTATTCAACAAGCATCTCGGCGCCAGCCCGTTGTCGGTTGCGCACACGCAGCGGCTGCATTTCGCGAAGCGCCTGATCGACCAGACGAACTTGCCTCTGTCGGACATCGCGATCGCGGCCGGTTATGGCAGCGTACGGCGGTTCAACGACGCCTTCCGGAAAACCTATGCGCGGCCACCGCGCGACATAAGGCGGCGCGGACGCGTCGACCAGCCGGTCGTGGATTCCTCGGCACTGACGGTGACGCTGAACTACCGGCAACCCTACGACTGGGCGCGCATGCTCGAATTCCTGCGCGGGCGCGCGATTCCCGGCGTCGAGGTCATAACCGACACGGATTACTCGCGCAGCGTACGCATCGGCAACGACGTCGGCGTCATTAACGTCCGCCACGACAACGAGGCAAAGCACCTGTTGCTGACGGTGCGCGGCATCGCGACGCCCGAGCTGTTCGGCGTCGTACAGCAAGTGCGCGAAATGTTCGACCTCGACGCGCCGGTGCGAGACATCCGAGCCGTGCTCGGCAGGGACCCGATGCTCAGACGCCACCTGAAGCGCTACCCCGGTATTCGGGTGCCCGGCGCCTGGAACGGTTTCGAACTGACGGTGCGTGCGATCCTCGGCCAACAGGTTTCGGTCAAGGCAGCGACGACGCTGGCGGGCCGCATCGTCGAGCGCTACGGAACCGCGCTGAGAAAGGTCGACCCCGATCTCGAGCACGACGGACTGACGCACCTGTTCCCGGAACCGGAGGTGCTCGCCAATGCCCGGCTGAACAAGCTCGGTATCGTCGGCGCGCGCGTCGCGACGATCCGGCGCATCGCGAAGGCCGTCGTCGACGGCTCGCTGGACTTCGATGCCGCGGTCGATCCCGACACGTTCTGCAAATCGCTGACGTCCATTCGAGGCATCGGCGATTGGACCGCGCAGTACATTGCGATGCGCGCGCTGAAGGCACCGGATGCGTTTCCGAGTTCGGACCTCGGCCTGTTGCGCGCGTTCGACGACGAGTATGGCGAACGAATCAAGCCGGTGGCACTCGCGGCGCTGTCCGACGAGTGGCGTCCGTGGCGCGCGTATGCCGCGCTGTTGTTATGGAGTTCTACCCCGAACGCGGGAGGATGATATGTATTACTGCTATTGCGATACGCCAATCGGCGAACTGTTACTGGCCGGCGACGAGGATGCGCTGGCGATGATCGGGTTTCCCGAGGGCAAGATGCGCCGTGAGCCGGAGCCGGACTGGATCTACAAGGAAAAACCGTTCGCGGAAGCGATTCGGCAGTTGAACGAGTACTTCGACGGCAAACGCCAGGAGTTCGACCTGAAGCTCAGGCTCAGCGGCACCGAGTTCCAGATGCTGGTGCTCGACGAGCTGCGGCGCATTCCTTACGGCCAGACGACATCGTATGGCGACATCGCGGCGCGTATCGGCCGACCGAAAGCGGTGCGCGCGGTCGGCGCCGCGAACGGCCGCAACCCGATACCGATTATCGTGCCATGCCACCGCGTCATCGGCGCCGGCGGTGACCTGACGGGATTCGGCGGCGGGCTCGGCACGAAGGAGGCGCTGCTCAGACTGGAGTCCGAGCACGCGGGTTCGAACCTGTTGTAGGAGGGCCCTCGGCCTCCCCTATTTGGGGACGGGCCCGATTGGTTCGACGGCTGCATTGGGGTTGAGTCGCGGCTGAAGCCGCTCCTACGCGCTGCTCTTACGAGGCGCTCCTACAGCACCTTGCCTTGCATAGCCTTGACGGCGTCGGACGGTTCGACGCCGTCGATGAGCCGGTCCGCATCGACGAGTGTCTGGTAGGCCGACGTCAGTGGCAGGATGCCGGCCCATACCGGGATCGAGTAATCCTCCGGTTCGTCTTCCGGGTACGGCTTGTCAGAAACCTTCGCCGATGCCGACTCGATACCGAGGGAGATGATCCCGGTCATCTTGATTTCCTTGTCGAGCGGCGCGCGCAGCTCCGCCCAGCGGCCCGGCATCGTGTGTTCCGCAATAACGTGCATCGCGTGCAGCTTCCGATCCCGGTCGTCAACGAATTCGGGCTTGCCGAATACCGTGACGGAGCGGTAGTTCATCGAGGAATTGAACGCCGAGCGGGCGAACACCAGCGCATCGAGCAGCGTGACGTTGAGCGATGCCCGGTCCGTCTGCTCCAGCAGCCGGATGACGCGCGACTTGCGTGCACCGTGCAGGAAGATGCGTTCGCCGTCGCGGCCGTACAACATCGGCACGACGACCGGGCTGCCGTCCTGAATAAACGCGACATGCGCCACGATGCCGGCGTCAAGAATGCCGTGCACCGTTGCCCGATCGTAGGAAGCTTTTTCACGCAGCTGGCGAACCTGGTTTTGCTTGCTGACTGTGTACTCGTCCGACACGGAATCAATCCCTCAGAGGAACCGCGGTGCGAGGAAGTAGGCCGCGGCAGACACGATGAAGATGCCGATGATATTGAGCGCGATGCCGGCACGCACCATTTTCGGAATCGTCAGCAAACCGGATCCGAAGACGATCGCGTTCGGCGGCGTTGCGACCGGCAGCATGAATGCGCAGCTCGCGGCGAGCGTCACCGGCACCGTCACGAGGATCGGGTCGAAACCGGACTCGATCGCGATGGCGCCGACGACCGGCAGGAACGTCGCCGTCGTCGCGATGTTGCTGGTCAGTTCGGTCAGGAAGATGATCAGTGTCGCCGTCGTCGCTATAAGCAGGATCAGCGGCAGCGTGCCGAGTGCCTGCAGGCTCGATCCGATCCAGGCGGCGAGCCCGGTGTCGGAGACCGCCGTCGCGAGCGCGAGCCCGCCGCCGAACAGGATCAGGACACCCCACGGCAGTTTTTCCGCATACTTCCAGCGCAGCAGAACCGGGTCCGACGTGTCGCCGCTCGGCAGCAGGAACAGCGTCAGCGCGCCCATCATCGCGATGATCGAATCATCGAGGGCGGCGAGCGCCGGCATCTTGCGAAGCAACGGGCTGGTCACCCACATCAGCGCCATGATCGTGAAGACGATCGCAACGCGGGTTTCGGGAACGCTAATCGTGCCCATCTCGTCTTTCAGGCGTTTGAGCTCGGCCTTGCCCTCGCCGGAGGTCACGAAGTCGACCTTGAAGACGAATCGCGTCAGCGCAATCCAAGCGAGCGGCAACATGGCCGCCGACAGCGGCAGGCCGACCGCCATCCAGCTCAGGAAGTCGATCTCGACGCCGTAGCTCGTCTCCATGAACGACTTGAGAATGCCGTTCGGTGCCGTGCCGATCAGCGTAGCGATGCCGCCTATGCTCGACGCGTAGGCAACGCCCAGCAGCAACGCGTACTGGAAATCCGCGCGCGCCTTGTCGTCGAGGCTTTTTACCGACTTGTGAATGACCGTGATAATCGACACGGCGATCGGCAGCAGCATCATCGTTGTCGACGTGTTCATGACCCACATGCTGATCAGCGCGCTCGCCAGCATGAAGCCGCCGATCAGCGCACGGCCGTTGCCGCCGGCATACTGCAAGATGTTCAGCGCAATGCGGCGATGCAGGTTCCAGCGTTGCATGGCAAAAGCGACGATAAAGCCACCGAGAAACAGGTAGATGACTTTGTTGGAGTAAGGGACGACCGTGTCGACGAGGTTGCGCACGTCGAACATCGGGAACAGGATGATCGGCAGCAGTGCCGTGGCGGCGATTGGCACGGCTTCGGTGGCCCACCAGATGGCCATCAGTACGCCGATCGCGGCGGTGCGCCATGCCGGATCCTGCAGTGCATCCGGCGGACCGGTGAAGAGCATGCCCAGCGCCAGTGCCGGGCCCAGAAACAAGCCGATGATCTGGTGGCGCGACCGTCCGTTCGTCGTGCTGTTCGTCGTCAACGTTCATCCCCGGTGTGCCGAAACCGGCTCAATGTACCGCAGTCCGGTCCGCGAAACGCCATTTTCGTCGTGTGAGCAGCACATGTTGTGTGGTGCTCGCGTTCTCATACTATATGTAGTAGCATCCCGCCCGTACCAATCCGGTACGCACGGAGATGAGATGCGAAAGGCAATGTGGGCGGGTCACCATGCCGGAAGCATGAATGGATGGCGGGTGCCACGTGAATCCTCTCAACACGTCACTTGATACGATCGTCGCCAGCCGACTGATCGGACCTGAAATGAAGCGTCACGTCCACAGGGTTTCAAACACGCGGATTGCGACCGGAACACGACGTTCCGGCGCGTCGGTTGCGGCTTGCTCCCGGCTCGACACATCCTCAACTTAGTTGGCCGCCCAGGTTTCTGGGCGGCTTTTTTCTCTGCCGCACCCCGGGTCGCGGCCGGTAGATGACATGGGTCTGCGCGCATCATTCGCCACGCTACTGACGTTGATTGCCGGCTGCGCGGCGACCGGCGGCCAGCCCGAATTGCCGTACCCGGCGTTCGTGCAAACAGATGCCGTGGCAACGACGTTTCTTGCGACGTTGCCCGGCGTTCGGGCCTCGGTTTATCGCAGCGACATACGGACCGGCGCCGCCGCATATCGCATCGACATTCCGCCGGACTGGAGCGGCAGCACCGGTGGCGCTCCCGGCAAGGCGCTCGAGGTCTTCGTGCTTGCCGGTGAAGTCCGTTTTTCCGAGTTTCCGCTGCGAACCGGCGGTTACGCCTACGTGCCGCCCGGCAGCATGGGCTTCCGGCTCGAGTCCGACAACGGCGCGCAGATTCTGTATTTTCTCGAAGACGTGCCGGAGTCGTCGGTCATACGCGCGCCACTGCTACTCGACAGCGAACTCGCGCCGTGGCGCGAGCTGTCGCCCGGCCTGTACATCAAGATTCTTCGCGAAGACCCCGGCAGCGGCGCAACCACGTGGCTGCAACGCGTCGAGCCGGGCGTGTCGCTGCCGTGGCAATCGTCGAATTCGCCGCGCGAGGGCTACCTCGTCAGCGGCGAGTACCAGCACAGCGAGTGCTTCGATGGCAGGAGTGAAACCGGCATCTACAAAG
>JBFIQH010000190.1:0-5873 GCA_041609735.1 Woeseiaceae bacterium
AGGTGCGCATCTTGTCTATCTGTTCTTTTTCTGAGAGTAAGTCGTCCACATAAAAACCTTTTCATCCTGCTTGATGTTGCGCCCAACCTGCGGGCGACGTCATTTACGTTTCCAGTCCGAGGCGTTTCGCGAGCTCAGCCGGCAAATCCGCCGTGGCGATGCTCACATGGTCCTCACTGCTGCGCAAAGGTTTCAACCCCACCTGCCCGGACGCCAGCTCCTCTTCGCCGAGCACCAGCGCAAATTCGGCGCCGCTCTTGTCGGCGCGCTTCATCTGCGACTTGAAGCTGCCGCCGCCGAGATTCACCTCGAGGCGAACACCGGCCAGTGCATCGCGCAGCGACTCCGCCATCTGCATCGCCTGCTGCAGCGCGCCGTCGCCAACCGCGACGATATAGGCATGCGCGTCCATCTCCGGCGCGCGTCCGCCACAGGCCTCATACAGGTCGACGAAGCGTTCGATTCCCATCGCCCAGCCGATCGCCGGCGTCGTACGGCCGCCGAGTTTCTCGACAAGCCCGTCATAGCGGCCACCGGAGCAAACCGCACCCTGCGAACCCAGCGCATCGGTTACCCATTCGAAGACCGTCCGATTGTAGTAATCGAGGCCGCGGACCAGGCGGGGGTTGATCGTATAGCGTAAACCTGCCGCATCCAGCAGCGCCTTTAGCGACTCGAAGTGCCCGGCCGATTCCTCGTCCAGGTAGTCCAGCATGACCGGCGCGTCGCGAACGACACCCTGCATGTCCGGGTTCTTGCTGTCCAGAATCCTGAGCGGGTTCGTTTCGAGGCGGCGAATACTATCCTGATCAAGAGACTTTTTCACGCCGCTGAAGTAGCGAAGCAGCTCGTCCCGGTAGCGGTTGCGGGCCGCGGGCGTGCCCAGTGAATTGATCTCGAGTTGCAGGCGGTCGATCTTGAGCTGTTGCCAGATTCGCGCGGACATGATGATCATCTCGGCATCGACGTCCGGCCCCTCGAATCCCAGCGCCTCGACATCGAACTGGTGAAACTGGCGATACCGGCCCCGCTGCGGCTTTTCGCGACGGAACATCGGTCCGGCGGTCCAGAGTTTCTGCCGCTGATTGTGCAGCAGACCGTTGGTGATACCGGCCCGGACCATGCCGGCCGTCGCTTCCGGTCGTAACGTCAGGCTCTCGCCGCCACGATCGTCGAACGTGTACATCTCCTTTTCGACGATATCGGTCACTTCGCCGATCGATCGCTTGAAGAGCTCGGTCTGCTCCAGGAGCGGCAGCCGGATTTCCCGGTAGCCATAGGACTGCACGATGTCTCGAACGACGGTCTCGAGGTACTGCCAGGTCGACGAAACCCCGGGCAGGATGTCGTTCATGCCCTTGACGGGCTTCGGTTTCAGTGGCGTGCTCATTCCGGCGAACGAATCGTCAGCCTCGCCGTCTGGCCACGCCGGTCGGCCGCCGCAATTTCGTGAGGCTCGCCATTGACGCGAAGCGTGACGTTGCTGGCGTTGCCGAACAGCACCGCAAGCGGCGCCTGTCCGGTCACGTTGGCGACCCGGCCGTCGCGCCCGAGATCGAAGAACAGCTGGCGCCCGCTGGCGTCTGTGATCTCGGTCCAGCAGTCGCCGGTGAACGTCAGCGTCAGGCGCACACTGCCGTCGGCAACCGGTGGGGGCGCAGCAACGGCTGCCGGCTGCGACGACGAGACGGCATCAGCGGCGATCTGCTCGGCGACCTCTCGTTGCGGCGCCTCCAATGCCCGACTGTCAGCCGCGACCGGCTGACCGGCAGCGGCGGCGCCCGCGTCGCCCGCTGCAGCTTCCGCAGCCGGATCGTCGAACTGGGCCGTTGCCGGCTCAGTAAGGGCCGGTGCAGGGGGTCCCGTGTCGAGCACGACGTAATACCAATACGCTGCGGCCACGAGGATCGCGCCGACGATGACGGCCAGCCAGGGCCCGGGGGTCAGCTCTCGCGGCGGCTTGCGCACCGTCCCGACGACGGGCGGCATGCCGGAGGAACGATTCAGCGCATAGTAGTCGGCCAGTACGTCCTCGATCGGCACCCCGACCAGCTGCGCATATTTTCTGAGGTGGCCTTTCGCAAAAACGGGCGCGCCGAGGACGTCGAACTCGTTCTGTTCGAGCGCACGCACCTTGCGCTCGTCGAGATGCAGTTCCTTGGCGACTTCGACGACCGTGATTTGCTGCTCGCGGCGGGCGGCGGCAAGCCGCTCGCCGGCCAGCGGCCCGTTATCGGCGCCTGGCGATTCGTCTTCGGCCTCGATGTCGCTTTGGTCGGTCATGTCAGTCCGACTGCAGCAGCCGCCTGGCTTCCTCCGACTTCGGGAAGTCGCGCAGCAGTTCATTCGCGCACTCGGTTCTCGCGCGCTCGTCGCCGAGTCTGTCCTCGATCAGGACGCAAAGGTAGAGCACGCCCGCGTTGACGGGGTTCGCGCCGCGGTAGCGCTGCAGGAATGCCCGCGACCGCAGGTAGTCTTCGGTCGCAAATTCGAGCAGAGACATCTGCAGCAGCGCTTCACCATGATTCGGGCGGCGCTCGAGCGCCTGCCGGAAATAGTCCTCGGCTTTTTCATAATCCGGCTTTTGCATCATGCATACGCCGGCGTTTGTCAGCATCATTTCCGGGTTGTCGTTGGTCAGCGCCTTGATCGATCGCGCAAACTGGGCCTCAGCGTCGTCGTATCTTTGCTGGCGGCAAAGGAACACGGCGTAGCCGTTCTGCACGTTGAAATCCCGCGGGCTCAGGCGGACCGCCTTGTCGTGCGCTTCTTCGGCAAGGCGTAAATTGTCGAGTTGCTCGTAGGTCGTCGCCAGCGTCGACCACACGATGCCGCGACGCGGATCCAGCTTGATCGAATGCTGCAGCCGGTCGCGTGCCAGCTCGTACTTGCCATTCTGGAAGTAGCGAATCGCCAGCTGGTAATTGACGTCGGCCGCATCGGCATCATTGCTCTCCGGCGCGGTCGTGCCGGTCGTCGTGCTGACGCAGCCCGCAAGCAGACTCAACGCCGTACAGACAAACAATAGTCGCAGGTTATTCTCGCTCTTGATCACGCTGTCGCCACCTTGATGTTTTTCTCGCTCAATCGCACGCGGACGCGGTCACGCACCTTGCCGGCGAGCTGGCCGCAGGCTGCATCGATGTCGTCACCGCGGGTCTTGCGCGTCGTTGTCACGATGTCCTCGTCTCGCAGGGTTGCCTGGAAACGGCGTATGGTTTCGGACTTCGAACGCCTGAACTCGTTGCCGTCGAAGGGATTAAACGGAATCAGGTTCACTTTGGCCGGTTTGCCCTTCAATAAGCGGGCGAGCCCGCGTGCGTGCGCAATCGAGTCGTTGACGTCGCGCAGCATGACGTACTCGAACGTGATGAAGCGGTTCGAGTGTTTGGCCGCATATCGCCAGCAGCAGTCGAGCAGCGCCGCAATCGGGTGCAGCTTGTTTATTGGCACGAGCCGGTTCCTCAGTTCGTCGTCAGGCGCGTGCAGCGACACGGCCAGCGACACATTGCAGTCATCGCCCAGCTTGTCGATGTGCGGCACGATGCCGGACGTACTGACAGTAACTCGCCGCCGCGACAGGCCATAAGCCCAGTCGGACAACAGGATTTCAATCGCCGGCAACACATTACGGTAGTTCGCCAGCGGTTCGCCCATCCCCATGAACACGACATTCGTCACGGCCGGCTCCCCGTTCGCCCGCCGCGGCAATTCGCTGACGGCCTGCCAGACCTGGCCGACAATTTCCGCTGCCGTCAGGTTGCGATTGAATCCCTGCGCACCCGTTGCGCAAAATGCGCAGTCGAGCGCGCAACCGACCTGCGAGGAAATACACAGCGTGCCGCGGGACGCCTCGGGAATGAATACCGTTTCGACGGCTTGCCCCGAGCCGCTGGCGAACAGCCACTTGACGGTGCCGTCCGCCGACTCCTGGCGCATGTCCAGCGTCGGCGTGGCGACGGTTGCTATGTCCTGCAATTTCTCCCGCAGCGCTTTCGCGAGGTCCGTCATGTCGTCAAAGTTCGTGACCTGCCGCTGGTGAATCCACTGCATAACCTGGCGCGCGCGGAACGGCTTTTCACCCAGGTCGGTGAAAAACTGTTGCAGCGCATCAGGCGCAAGGCCCAGCAGGTTCGTTTTGTCGGTCGGGTTTGCCATTGGCGTTTATCGTGTACGGGGGCACACTCCGTCGGCAAAGAAAAACGCGATTTCCTGAGCGGCCGTATCGGGACCGTCGGAACCGTGCACGATATTTTCCTCGATGCTGTCGGCAAAGTCGGCGCGTATCGTGCCCGGATCAGCGTCGGCCGGGTTCGTCGCACCCATGATTTCGCGATTTTTTGCGATCGCGTCTTCGCCGGACAGCACCTGCACGATGACCGGGCCGGACGTCATGTAGGCAACCAGATCCCTGAAGAACGGACGCTCGGCGTGCACCGCGTAAAAGCCCTCCGCCTGTTCCGTGCTCAGGTGCATCATGCGGGCGGCAACGATCTCCAGCCCCGCCTTTTCGAAACGGGAATAGATTTCGCCAATCAGGTTTTTCTGTACGCCATCGGGTTTGATGATGGAGAGCGTCTGCTCAACAGCCATGGAGTTTCCTTCGGGTTCTTTGTCGTGAGTAACGGTTGATAAAAGTGACGGCCACGGAGCAACCCCCACGGCCGGCGTAAACCTTCGATTTTACGTGGGAAATCAGGGTGCGGCAATGAAGCCTCGATGCGCCCGGTCAGATATTGAAGCTCTCGCCGCAGCCACACTCGCCGGAAACATTCGGGTTCCTGAAGCTGAACGCCTCGTTGAGGCCATTTTTGACAAAATCGACTTCGGTGCCGTCGATCAGCGGCAGGGCTTCGGCGTCGACCACCACCTTGACGCCCTTGTCCTCGAAAACGATGTCCGAGTCGCCAACGGCGTCAGCATAATTGATCACGTACGAATAGCCGGAACAGCCGGTTTTCGTCACACCGAGCCGCAAGCCGACGCTGTCGTCGCGTGAATTCAGGTAGTTTCGAACCCGGCTCGCGGCCGAGTCAGTCAATGATATTGCCATGGCTCAATAGACTATCAGGATTGGGATTCGTTCGGTGCCGTCGCGGCTGCCCCAAGCGACCGTACGGCATCCTCGAGCACCAGTATACGACTAGTTTTCTCGGCGGGTATAGCGAGACTTTGCATAAGGGGCGCTGCGCTGTAATCGCAGAGATCCGCCAGCTCGCGGCCTTCCACCGACGCGCAGAAGGCCTCGCAGGCGGCGAGTACGTGCGGACACCCCCAGGCCTGGAAACGGGCGGACCCGATCCGGCCGCCGGACACCGACAGGGTCAGGTGGATGCGAACGCCCTGGTCGTCGACCTGCGCCGCAATGCCGTCGTCGATGTGGCCGGCATGGACCGGGTCGCGAAAGAGGGCGCGCACCTGCCTGCTGTAGGGGTCGTTCATGCCGCACCACCGGGCGCCAGGGCGCGCAGATGCTGTACGCCGGCACGATAGCACTCGAGCGCGAAATCGATGTCGTCTTCACCGGTCATGCGACCGAAGCTGAATCGAACGGCGCTTTGCGCCAGCGCATCGTCGAGGCCGAGCGCGCGCAATACGTACGACGGCTCCTGGTTTTTCGAGTTACAGGCAGAGCCGGTTGCGACGCACAGCGGCTCGAGGGCCAGCAGCAGGCTCTCCCCTTCGACGCCCTCGACGCTGACGTTCAGGACGCCCGGGTAGGCATTGACCGGGTCACCGTTCAGGCGGACACCGGCAATCGGCTGCAGGCCGGCCCACAGCCGTTCACGAAGCGACTGTACGTGCTCGAAGTCGGCGGCCATCGACTCGCCGGCAATCTCCGCCGCCAGCCCGAAAGCCGCGATCAGCGGCAC
>JBFIQH010000191.1:0-5870 GCA_041609735.1 Woeseiaceae bacterium
GACCTTCGCTGGACAGGCTGACCGCGTTAAAGCAGTCGCTGAGGGGCTAATGGTTGTAACCGGGGTTGTCGACTTGCTCGAATTGCTCTCTCCAGGTCGGATAGCACGCTGTGACAGCTTCGACTTGCGTCCCTGGTCGTCAGTACCACATCATTCCGAATCAGTCGTGCGCAGACCAGGGGAAAAGGCAGAGCATGCCTTTACTTAAAGATTTCAGGGAACGAAAGATCGTACAGTGGTCGCTGGCATATCTGGCAAGCGCCTGGTTGCTGACGCAGCTGGTGGATGTCCTTGGAACGCGTTGGGGGATTTCTTTATCCACGGCGCGTGCGATCGACCTCGCGCTCATGTTCGGGTTCTTCGTCACGATCGTTATCGCGTGGTATCACGGAGAGCAGGGTCGGCAAAAGGTTCGCGGCGCCGAGCTTATCGCTGTCGGCGCCTTGCTGGCGCTGGGCGGGATCGGCCTGAGCCTTGTCGATCTTGCGGGTCTGGATTCCGGGGAGGATTCGTCGAGCCGTAAACGAGCGATACTGCAACCGGGTGAGATCGATTCGGCACCCTGGATAGCGGTAACGAGGTTTGCAACGAACAGCGCCGACACGAATCTGGCCGAGTTCTCGAGTGGACTCGCGACCGATATCACATCGGGCTTGTCGCGTTACTCACATCTATTGGTCTTATCCAGAGCGACGACCGATACCGTTGCAAGCGGCTCGGCCGATACGCGCGTAATCGGCGAAAAGCTCGGTGCTCGCTTCGTCATCGAAGGAGACATCCGGAGAAGTGGCAGCAACTTGCGTATCTCGGCTCGGCTCATTGATGCGCTCGACGGCACAGCGGTATGGACGCAACGATTCGATCGCGAGCTCGACGCAACGGATGTGTTCGAGATCCAGGATGACGTGACGGACAGAATCGTCGCGTCCATCGCCGATGTGAACGGTGCCGTAACCCGTGCACTCGCGGTAACGGTGGCAGACAAGGATCCGAAGTCGATGACACCGTACGAGGCGATATTGCAGTTCGCGCTGAATCGCCAGAGCGTCGGCAGCGGCGACCACCTGCGCTCGCGCATCGCGCTCGAACGCGCGGTCGGGATCAGGCCCACGTATGCCGATGCCTGGGCCTGTCTCGGCCATGTATACCTCGAAGAATATATTTCCGCATACAACACGTTGCCGAATTCCATAGATAGAGCGCTTGTAGCGGCGCGGAAAGCGGTCGATCTGGATCCGACGAGTTCACTGGTGTGGTATACGCTTGCTATGACGCAGTATTTCCGCAGGGACATCGGCGCTTTCCGGGCGGCCCGAGATCGCGCAATCGAGCTGAATCCCCGGGATACACAGACGCTCGCGATGCTCGGCATCCTGACCGGCTACAGCGGTGACTGGCAGCTTGGGGTCGAGCTGACAGAGCGTGCGATGGAGCTCAATCCCAACCACCCCGGCTGGTACCATTTCAGCACGTTTTTCAACGAATACCGCCAGCACAACTACGAGGCAGCGCTCGAAATTGCGATGCGCATCAATATGCCGGAATACTGGGGAGACGGGCTCGCGCGTACGCTGGCCAACGCGCAAATTGGCAATGACAAAGCGGCACGCGCCGCGGCGGCGGATATTCTGGCTGTCTGGCCCGATTTCGAAACAGCCTATCCCGGCATGGGACTTGAAGGCTGGGTGTTCGAACAACCCGACCTGATTGCACATGTCATCGAGGGCCTCGAAAAGGCCGGTCTCGATATGGTCGCGCCTTACGACCCACTGGAGTAAGGCGGCTGGCTTGGAGCGGACGAGGGCGGTGAGTCGTGTTATGAGCGTGCCGCGGCGTCTCGTTTGACGCGTGCCCACGCGGTTTTGACGAGGTTTTCGAGCATCTCGGCGTAACTCCAGCCGGCGAAGGCCGACATGACGGCGAACTTCGCGTCCCAGGCCCACGCCGGATTCGGGTTCACCTCCATCAGCTTGATCGTGCCGTCGGCGGCGGTGCGGAAGTCGAAGCGGCCGTAGTCGCGGAGACCCAGCCGGCGAAAGAGACTTCGGCAACTCTCGGCGAGTTCCTGCTGGTGCGTGGGCGAAAGGCTCGCAGGCTGCAGCTGGATGCCGTCCCAGTAGGGCGAATCGGGGTCGGTCTTCGATTCGAACGACAGGATCGGCGCGCAGTCGTCCGGCAGCGCCGAGAAATCGACCTCGAGCATCGGCAGGGCCGAAAACTCGCCATCCGGGTTGCCGAGGATGCCGAGTCCGTACTCGGCGCCCGGCAGATATTCCTGGATCAGCACATCCCGCCCGGGCAATTCGTCGGCAAGCCACGCCAGGTAGTCCCGGGCTTCGTCGCTGTCGTTGACGACGGCATCTTTGGTGATGCCGACGCTGCCGTCCGCGGTATTCGGCTTTATCAGTGCCGGAAACGCCGGTACCGTCGCGACGCGCACATTTGCCGCCTGAACGAAGCGTTCCTGTGGTACGGCAACGCCAAGACCTTCGGCAATGAGCCGCACGATCTGCTTGTCGTAGCAGGTGAGCATCGCACGCGGCGGAGCGCCGGTGTAGGGTAGCTGCATGATTTCGAGCTGCGTCGCGATGTGAATCTCGTAGTTCGGGTTGTTGTAAAGCCCGGTGTCGCAGAAGTTGACGACGAGTTCGGGGTTGAGTTCGCGCAGACGCTCGAACATGTCCTTGTGGCGCTCGATGACGGTGAACTCGAACTTGCCGAGCGACGCGAATGCCTCGCTCATTTTCCGGTGGACAACCAGGTCCTGCGGGCCGTAACGATGGCCCTGCTTGGTCGGGTCCGGCAGGGACGGATCGCCGGTAATGATGGCAAGAGTCTCGGGAAGCACAGCGTCACGTGTCAATCAATGCGGGTGGAATGCTATTGGTACCACCGTAACCGGCATCGCAGCAATGTCGGAAGCGTCTGTAGCCCCGCAGGCAAGCGGCCAGCTTTCTCACGCGCCGGAAAAAACGACTATAAATAAGCAATAAACGGTATTCGAGGAATCAGCATGGCCAGGTATTCGGCAATCACCGAGGCAATTGGTGGAACTCCGCTTGTCCGCTTGAACAGGCTTGCGCCGCCGGACGTTAATGTCTTCGTCAAGGTGGAATCGTTCAACCCGATGGGGTCGGTCAAGGATCGTATGGCGCTGGCGATCATCGAGGATGCCGAGCGGCGCGGTACGCTCAAGCCGGGTCAGACCGTCGTCGAGGCGACGAGCGGCAACACCGGCATTGGCCTGGCGATGGTTTGTGCCCAAAAGGGCTACCCGCTGGTCGTAACGATGGCGGAAAACTTCAGCATCGAGCGCCGCAAGATGCTGCGCTTTCTCGGCGCGAAGATCGTCCTGACGCCGGCCGCGGAGAAGGGCACCGGGATGCTGGCCAAGGCCGTGGAGCTTGCCGAGACACACGGCTGGTTCCTGTGCCGGCAGTTCGACAATCCCGCGAACGCCGACGTGCATACCCGCACCACGGCGCCGGAAATCCTTGCCGACATGGGTGACGACCGCCTCGACGTTTTTGTCACCGGGTTCGGTACCGGCGGCACGCTGCTCGGTGCCGCACGCCGTCTTAAGGTATACGACGCGTCGATTCGCGTCGTCGCGGCCGAGCCGGACAACTCGCAGGTGCTGGGCAGCGGTATACGCCAGCAGCGTGGTGACGGTGGCGAAATACTGGGCAGCCATCCGAACTTTCGCCCGCACCTGATGCAGGGCTGGAGCCCGGATTTCATCTCGCGGCTAACCGAAACCGCGGTCGACGAAGGCCTCGTCGACGAGATCGTGCCGGTTGCCGGGGACGACGCAATCCGGCTGTCCTGCGAGCTGGCGCGGAAGGAGGGCATATTCGTCGGTACGTCGAGCGGCGCGACGCTTGCGGCGGCACTGATCGTGGCGCAACGTTCCGAACCCGGAACCAACATCGTCTGCATGCTGCCGGACACCGCCGAGCGCTACCTGTCGACGCCATTGTTCGAGCACATCCACGAGGACATGAATGAGGAAGAGATTGCGTTGTCGAAATCGACACCGGGCTATCGTTTCGACGTGTCGTCAGCGCCTCGGCCGGGCGATACAGAGTCAACACCGGAGCCGTTGAGCCCCGAGGCGGTCGCGTTCGTCGACGATGTGATCGGCAGCAACCACGTCACGATGTTCGCGCTCGAGTGGTGCGAGTTCTGCTGGTCAGTACGCAAGTTGTTTGCGCGCCTGAATATTGCCTACAAAAGCGTCGATCTTGATTCTGTTGCCTTCCAGGAGGGAGGCCTCGGCGGCAAAATCCGCGCCGTGCTGAGGGAACGTATCGGGAGCCCGACGATTCCGCAAATCTACATTGGCGGCAACCACGTTGGCGGGTGTACCGAGCTGTTCGATGCGATGCGCGAAGGCCGCATACAGAAGATGCTCGACGAATGCGGCGCAGACTATGAGCGATCGATCAGGATCGATCCGTACGAATTGCTGCCGAACTGGGTACACCCGCGCAAATCGGCCTGACGGCCGCTGCCTGAGCGGCAACGTGGTTCGCCGCTCTGTTCGCGAAAGTCGCGCGGGCTATTTACCGCAGTGCGGACAGTGCCCGGTCACCAGCTTCAGCACGTAGCTGGCCCACAGGTAGAAAAGTACCGCATTACCGACAAAAAGCAGGGTCATCAACAGTGTGTCCGACATGGGAATCTCCGGATACCGTGTCCCACGCTTATTGTCGGCCATTGCACATAATATTTGAGGGGCGTGCGTCTCGTTATTGCTCTGAACGTGTGACTTCCGGCTGATTTTGTGAACTCCGTTCGCCGGAAAGTTCGACTACGGCGATATCGGTGCCGCCGGCGCGCGAGGCCGACATCATGACCTCGTAGACGAACTCCTGCCCGCAACTGCGTATCGTCCACTTTTCGAGGTTTAACGTGTCACCGAACTGCTCCAGTTCCGCCTGCTGGCGGGTTTCGACCGGCTGCGACGCCAGGATGTCGCTGTCGCCCACGTCCATTGGCGCGGCCCCGACGATTTCCCGTTCGCAGGACCAGCGCTGGCGCGAATCGAACTTCCACAGCAGATGCTGTATATCCATTTGCAGCGTCGCGTCCGCGACGGTTCCAGGAACGTCGGTACGTGGCGGCGGCAGGTCGCGCCAGCCGGAAATCATGCCCACCTGCCGATAGTTGCCCGACGTGCCTTTGAAGGCGCCGGGAAAGCTCTCGAGAAACGCGTCGATGTCTGCCTGCTGGAACAGCAGCGCCGCTTGCTGGCTGCCGACGCGATTGACACGCTTCTCCTCGGACCAGGCCTGCAGATCGACAATGATTGGCTGCCCGGCGATGACACCGAACTTGTCGGAATAAAAGATGTAGCTGGCACCGGTCGGAACTTTCTTGCTCCGCACTGTTTTCGACGTGACCGGTTTGCCTTTCTCCGGAAACGTCCATGTCGCGTCGAGCCAGACCGGGTACGGCGATTCATTGCGCAGCTCGACGAAGTAACGCGTCGGGTACTTCATCTTGCCGATCGGCAGTGCCGACGTCGCTGCCGGCGACGGTATAACGCCGGCGGCGACTGCGACGAAGCCATCTTCGACATCGAATGCCTTCTGCGGCAGACTTCCGGCCGCAAGACACGAATCCGACAACACGAAGGCTGATAGCATTAAAGCAGCCAGCCGGGTCAGTTTTTCCATACTGTTCTCTTGAGTGCGGCTCTGGGCCGCGTTTTACGATGCGCCAGTCAGGCGCATCGAGGAAACAACGCGCTCGAACCACGGCAGGTTCTGGTCGAAATACCGTGGTTCGGCGATTAGCGCGAGGTCATAGGTGATACCGTCGACCGCGGCGGAATACACCAGCATCTGCACCGTGGCACCTGCCGC
>JBFIQH010000192.1:0-5834 GCA_041609735.1 Woeseiaceae bacterium
AACAATGCGCTCGATCTCGTGCACGTGGTAGGTGCAAACGTCAGTCGCCGACGTGGCATCGCGGGACTTGTCGCCGAAATAGATACCACCGGTCAGTTCGCGAACGACGACGAGGTCGACACCGCGCAAAATGTCGGCCTTCAGCGGCGATGCCTCGACGAGCTCATCGATCACGCGCACCGGGCGCAAATTCGCGTAGAGGCCGAGTTCGGCGCGGATCTTGAGTAGCCCCTGTTCCGGCCGCACTGCGGCATTCGGATCTGACCATTTGGGCCCACCCACGGCACCGAGGAAGACGGCATCGCTCTCCCTGCAGCTGGCCACGGTCGACGGCGGCAAAGGATCGCCGCCGGCATCGATGGCGGCTCCGCCGATCAGCTGTTCGCTGAACGTAAAGCGATGACCATGGCGTTTGGCAATCGTGTCCAGCACCGTGCGTGCTGCGGCGGTAACCTCCGGCCCGATGCCATCGCCGGGTAAAAGCGTGATCAGGGCTTCCACGGTCGCGATTCCTCGTAGCGGCGGATGGCTTTTTCGTGCTGTCGAAGGTAGCCGAGCTGGTCGATGCCGTTCAGCAGGCAGTGACGTGCGAAGCTTTCGATCGGAAATCCCTCGCGGCGGCCGTCCGGGAGCTCGACGGTCGAGGCATCCACGTCGATCGTTAACTCGACGCCTGGGTTTTCGAGCAACCAGGCATGTATTCCGTGGTCGATGACCACCGGGATCAGGCCGTTCTTGAGCGCATTATTGCGGAAGATGTCGGCGATCTCCGAGGAAATGACAGCCTGGAACCCGTAGTCGAGCAATGCCCACGGCGCGTGTTCACGCGACGAGCCGCAGCCGAAATTATTGCCCGCAACCAGAATGCGGCAGCCTTCAGCCTCCGGCGCGTTCAGCGGGAACCCGGGTTTTTTGGCGCCGTCGGCATCGAATCTCAAATCGTAAAACAGCGACTTGCCGAGGCCTTCCCGCGTCGTCGTCGTCAGGAAGCGTGCAGCAATAATCTGGTCGGTGTCGATGTCCTTTGTCGGCAGAACAACGGTGCGTGACTGGATGCGTCTGATGGCTTGCACGCGATCGTCCTACAGGTAGGGGCGCGGGTCGGCGACCCGGCCCGACAGGGCGGACGCTGCGGCCGTGGCCGGGCTCGCCAGCACAGTGCGCGCACCGACGCCCTGGCGGCCTTCGAAATTGCGGTTGCTGGTGCTGACGCTGAGCTGGCCGGGTGCGGCGATATCGCCGTTCATGCCGATGCACATCGAGCAGCCCGCTTCGCGCCATTCCGCGCCCGCCGCACGGAACACGTCGTCGAGGCCGTTCGCTTCGGCCGCATCCTTGACCTGCTGCGAACCGGGTACGACGAGCATGCGAACACCGTCGGCAATCTTGCGTCCCTTGAGGATCGCTGCAGCCTGCTCGAGGTCCGACAGGCGGCCGTTCGTGCAGCTGCCGATGAACACGACATCGACCTTGTTGTCCGTCATCGGTTTTCCGGGCGTCACGCGCATGTACTCCAGGGCCTTGCGGAAACTGGCATCGTCACTGTCGGGCACCGGGTCATTGATGCCGACCACCATACCCGGATTCGTGCCGAACGTGACCATCGGCTGCAGCACCCCGGCATCGAGTGACACGCTGCGGTCGAAGCTTGCATGCTCGTCCGATGCCAGGGAACGCCAACGACGGACCGCAGCCTCCCACGCGTCGCCCTGCGGAACCCGCGGGCGTCCGTGCAGGTAGTTAAAAGTCGTGTCGTCGGGCGCAATCATGCCGGCCCGGGCGCCGCCTTCGATCGACATATTGCAAATGGTCATGCGGCTTTCCATGTCCATCGCCCGCACCGCGTCGCCGCGGTATTCGATGACGTGCCCGGTGCCACCATCGACACCGATCTTGCCGATGATTGCGAGGATGATGTCTTTTGCCAATACACCTTTCGGCAGCGCCCCATCAATGGTCACCGACAGGGTCTTTGGCTTTCGCTGCAGCAGGCACTGCGTCGCTAACACATGGCCGACTTCGGTCGTGCCGATGCCGAAGGCGAGGGCGCCGAATGCGCCGTGCGTGCTCGTATGGCTGTCGCCACAGACGATGGTCTTGCCCGGTTGCGTCGCGCCGAGTTCCGGGCCGATAACGTGCACGATTCCGCGGTGTTTACTGCCAAAGCCGTGCAGCTCGAGGCCGAATTCCGCACAGTTTTTTTCCATTTGCCGAACCTGCCCGGCAGCGCCGGGTGCGACGACCGAAATATCCTTCAGCGACGACACCGGTGTCGTCGGCGTCGAGTGATCCATCGTTGCCAGCGTCAGGTCCGGGCGGCGCACGGGCAGTCCCTTTTCACGCAACGTCGCGAAGGCCTGCGGTGTCGTTACTTCGTGGATGATGTGCAGGTCGATGTACAGTATCGCCGGCGTCTCGGCAGATTCCGGCACGACGACGTGATCGTTCCAGACCTTCTCGAACAGTGTCGGCATCAGATGCTGGCGCGATTGATATCGGTGTCGGCGGGCTTTACCGCGCCGCGCCGGTCCCGCCGGATGATGCGGTTGATGACCTCGAGGCAGGCGCGACTGCCGGCTTCGACAATATCGACGCTCGTGCCGCGGCCACGGTAGCTGGCGCCATCATGTTCGACGGTGACAGTGACTTCTCCCTGTGCGTCTTCGCCGATCGATGCGCTGTGCAGCTCGAAGTTCTTCAGGATCAGATCGATGCCGGTCAGTTTTTCCAGCGCGGTGACGGCCGCTGCGACGGGGCCGTCACCGGTCGCCGTGGACGATGCATCGTCGCCGTTCTCGTCGACGAGCGTCACCGTCGCTGTCGCCAGTTCGTCCGTCGCCGTCTGGACGGCCAGGTTTTTCAGGATCCACGGACCGCTCGACGCGCCGTCGACGTTCATGATGATGGCCTCGATATCGCCGTCGAAGACGTCCTTCTTGCGATCCGCGAGTTTCTTGAATTCCTGGAACGCGCGATTCGTCTCGAATTCATCGAGATGGAATCCCAGCTCCGAGACACGCTCGCGAAACGCGTGCCGGCCGCTGTGCTTGCCGAGCACGAGGTTCGAGCGGCTCAATCCGACGTCCGCAGGCCGCATGATTTCGTAGGTCGATGCGTGCTGCAGCATGCCGTGCTGGTGAATGCCGGCCTCATGTGCAAACGCGTTCTCTCCGACGATGGCCTTGTTACGCGGCACGTGCATGCCGGTAATGCTCGAGACGAGTCGCGACGTCGGGTACAGGCGCGTCGTGTCGATATCGGTTCGCAGGTCGAAATATTCGGCGCGCGTGTGAATGGCCATGACCGCCTCTTCGAGGCTGCAGTTGCCGGCGCGCTCGCCGATACCGTTGATCGTGCACTCGATCTGGCGCGCACCGGCATTGACCGCCGCGAGACTGTTCGCGACGGCCATACCGAGATCGTTGTGGCAGTGCACCGACAGCACGATGTCGTCGATACCGCGCACATGTTCTTTAAGGTAGCGGAACAGTTCGTCAAACTCGCCCGGGACCGTGTAGCCGACGGTATCCGGGATATTAACCGTCGTTGCGCCTGCCTCGATCGCCGCGCTGACGACTTCGGCAAGGTAGGCAAGCTCGGTCCGTGACGCATCCTCGGGCGAGAACTCGACGTCATCGACGAGATTCCGCGCCATCTTGATCGCACTCACGGCACTCTTGATGATTTCTTCTTTCGCCATTTTCAGTTTGTGTTCGCGATGTATGGCACTGGTCGCGACGAACACGTGTATGCGATGCCGCTCGGCACCCTTGACGGCGGCGTGTACCTTTTCGATATCGGCGGGATTGCAGCGGGCGAGGCCGCATACGATCGGTCCGAAATTCTCATCGGCGATCGCTTTGACCGAATCGAAGTCGCCCGGTGATGCGGCCGGAAATCCGGCCTCGATGACGTCGACACGGAGCTCGGCAAGCGCCTTGGCGATGCGCAGCTTCTCACGAAGCGTCATACTGCATCCGGGCGCCTGTTCGCCGTCACGCAAGGTCGTGTCGAAAATTCGAATCCGGTTGTCCGTCTGGCCAGCTGCCATCGTCGTCTCCGTTCCTGATTCCGTTAGGTCAATGAATGATGGTGGGTGCTAGCCCTCGAGCCAGTCCATGCGACTGCGCAGGGTCTTGCCGACCTTTTCTATCGGGTGATCGAGATCCGCCTGCATCTTCGCCTTGAACTGCGGCATGCCGGCCTCGTTTTCGGCAATCCAGTTTTTTGCAAACGTGCCGTCCTGGATATCCGTGAGCACGGCTTTCATCGCTGCGCGGGAGTTGTCATCGACGACCCTCGGTCCACTGATCATGTCGCCCCAGGCTGCCGTGTCGCTGATGTACTTGTGCATCTTCGCCAGGCCGCCCTCATGCAGCAGGTCGACGATCAGTTTCAGCTCATGCATGACTTCGTAGTAGGCGATTTCCGGCTGGTAGCCGGCGTCGACCAGTGTTTCGAACCCGGCTACGATCAATTCGGTGGCGCCGCCGCACAGGACCGCCTGTTCACCGAACAGGTCCGTCTCGGTTTCCTCGGCGAAAGTCGTTTCTATGACGCCGGCGCGAGCGCCGCCAATGCCGGCCGAGTAGGCCAGCGCCATTTTCAGGCCGTTGCCATCGGCGTCTTTGTGTATCGCGACCAGGCACGGTACGCCGTGACCCTCTTCGTACTGACGCCGCACCAGCCCGCCGGGCCCTTTCGGCGCGATCAGAACGACGTTCAGGTCAGCGCGCGGCTCGATCTGCTTGAAGTGGATCGCGAAGCCGTGTGCAAACAGCAGCGTCGCGTCTTTCGGTATATCGCTCTCGATCGACTGGTACAGCGATTTCTGCACCATATCCGGCGTCAGGAACGCGACGATGGCGGCATCACGCACGGCATCTGCCGGCTCGGCGACCGTGAGGCCGTCGGCTTCGGCTTTCGACCAGCTCGCGCCGTTACGGCGCAGCCCGACGACGACATTGAAGCCGCTGTCCTTGAGGTTCAGCGCGTGCGCACGCCCCTGGCTGCCATAGCCCAGCACTGCAACCTGCTTGTCGGCAAGGGCGGACGTGTCGACATCGGCTTCTGAGTACAATTTCATCGTGATTTTCCTTCCTGTCTTCGGGGTTCTCGCGAGAGACGTGTCAAAAAAAACCCCACAGTCCTTTCGGGTTGCGGGGTTTGCGTGTCATTCCGGTGATGTTACGCGCTACCCGCTGGCTCTCCCGAGCAGAGCGAGATCGAGCGAGAGCAGCACGCGGCCGGCGCGTGATCCTGACTTTCGAACGATAGCCTTCGCAGTCATCATCGCGCGATCATGTTGCAAGCCACAAGGGATGTCAACTCTCGATTTTTCAGTTACTTGTGTTACTAAACTCCGCTGATAGCGATTGTCGTATCCGGCTTTGTCGACGGCGCGCGGTCAGGTGCAGTTTGTTAAGTCGACGATAGGCTGGCGTACCGTGTTGACTATGTTATTCTTGACCGCGTAACTTCGGAACCTTATTGAGATTCAAGGAATAACAGGCGGGGAAGCCGGGGCAAATCCGGTAGGCCAAACACAAAGAGAGAGCAGGTCCGAATCTTTATGCCGCGGCGATTGTGGAGAGGGTCGTTGGCGCGATCAGGGGGCGCGATCAGCGCAGCCTGTTTTTTCTTTTTGTGCATGTATTCATCAATAGTATTCGGCGAATACGTTGCATTTCTCTCCCTATACTTTTTTTAATAAAAACTCGACCTAAAGTAAGGAGCGTTCATGAAACGGTGCACAACGAACAGTCGGCGCATTGGCGCGGCATTACTTGCCGCTTCGGCCATTGCTGCATCCGGCAGCGTTTTCGCCCAGAGTG
>JBFIQH010000193.1:0-5828 GCA_041609735.1 Woeseiaceae bacterium
TCGACGAAGGCACGAAACGCCGTTCGTCGCTGCAAATCAGCGACCAGCTTGCGACGCTGGGGGCAATCCTGACGAGTAGCGCCAATCTCGACCAGTCGATCGTTTCGCTCAATACGCTGACGGATCATCTGGACGAAGCGCTCGACATCTATGCCGACGTCGTTCTGAATCCGCAATTCCCGGAAGCGGAACTCGATCGCCTCAGAAAACAGATAGCCGCCGGCATCAAGGCAGAGCAGAGCTCGCCCGTATCGCTGGCGCTGCGCATCGTTCCGAGCCTGCTGTACGGCGAAGACCATGCTTACAACATGCCGCTGACCGGCACCGGCACCGAAGCCTCGCTCGCAAGCATCGAGCGCGACGACCTGCTCGACTTCCACGACGCCTGGTTCCGGCCGAACAACGCGACGCTGATTGTTGTCGGCGACACGACACTCGACGAGATCAAGCCCAAGGTCGAACGACACTTCTCCCGCTGGACGGCCCGCAATGTGCCGACCAAGAACATCGCGCCGGTCCAGTCGCCGGATGAGGCACGGGTCTACATCGTCGATCGTCCCGATTCGGAACAGTCGATCATTATTGCGGCCAGCATCGTTCCGCCGACCAACAATCCGGACGAACTCGCTTTGCAGGCCATGAACGACGTGCTAGGCGGCAAGTTCTCGTCGCGCGTCAATATGAATCTCCGCGAGGACAAGTCGTGGGCCTACGGTGCGTATACGATCTTGCTCGGCGGCGCCGGGCCGCGTCCGTACTTCGGTTACGCACCGGTACAGACCGACAAGACCGCGCCGTCGATGGCGGAACTGCGTAAGGAACTGGCCGAGATTGTCTCCACGCGGCCGCCCGAAGAGGATGAGCTTGCGCGCGTCATCGACGACAGCACGCTGAGCCTGCCCGGCAACTGGGAGACGGCGGCTGCCGTCGCCAGCTCGCTTGTCGAGAGTCAGCGTTACGGTTACGCCGATGACTACTGGGATACCTACGCCGAGCGCGTTCGCGGCCTGACGCTGGCCGACCTTCGCGACGCTGCCGACAAGTACGTGCAGCCGGACCGGCTGGTCTGGGTCGTCGTCGGTGACCGCGAGAAAATTCAGGACGAGGTGCGGTCACTCGAGCTCGGCGAAATCACGTTCCTCGATGTCGACGGCAACCCGGTCAGCGAGTAGCATTGGTTGCATAACGACGATTAGAAACCGAGGGGAATCCGATGAAGGACGCGCTGCCACCGTCGACACCGAAGAGCTTCTGGATTATCAGCGGCCTTGCGCTCGCCTGGAACCTGATCGGCGTTGCCACCTACCTGATGCACGTCATGATGACGCCTGAAGCGCTCGCGGCAATGAGCGAAGCCGAACGTGCGCTATATACGAGCGCGCCGTCGTGGGTGACCGGCGCCTACGCGATCGCGGTGTTCGGCGGCACGCTGGGCTCTGTCGGCCTGTTGCTGCGCAAGGCCTGGGCGACGCCGGTATTCGTCGTGTCGCTCATTGGCGTAGTGGCGCAGATGGGTTACACGCTGCTGGTGCAGGACACGATCGAAGTCATGGGTGCCGGCATCGTCGTCATGCCGCTGGTCATCATCGCGATCGCAATCTACCTGATCGTGTTTTCCCGCAACGCGGCCAGGGCCGGCCACCTGAAGTAGATCAGGCTTCTGCTGCGGCCAGTTCGCCCTGGACGCGCTCGATCGTGAAACCGGTCCAGCCGTAGATGATCGATACGAGTGGATTTATCAGGTTGAAGAATACGAACGGCAGGTAGGCGAGCGTCGCAACGCCCAGCGTCGCGGCCATGTAGGCGCCGCAGGTATTCCACGGCACCAGCGGTGACGTCAGCGTGCCGGAATCCTCGATGACGCGTGACAGGTTCTTCGGCTGCAGGCCGCGGCGCCGGAACTCGGCGCGAAACATCTTGCCCGGCAGCACTATCGCGATGTACTGGTCTGCCGCAATGATGTTGATGCCGATGCAGGTAAACACGACCGTGGTCACGAGCGAGCCGGTCGACTTCGCCGCCGCCAGCGCCGAACGGACAAGCCGCATCAGCATGCCGCTGTGCTCGAGCACCGCGCCGAATGCCATCGCCGTCAGGATCAGCCAGATCGTCACGAGCATGCTGCTCATGCCGCCGCGCGACAGCAGCTCGTCGACTTCGACGACGCCGGTCGTTGACACATAGCCATTGGCGAGCGCCAGCCAGACGCCTTTGGTCATCGCCAGTGCCGGCGACAACTCCGGCGATGCCGCGAATTTGAGCACGATGTCCGGCTGCAACACGAGCGCAACGAAACCGCCGAACAGCGCGCCGAACAGGATCGTCGGCAACGGCGGCACCTTGCGAAAAGCCATGAAGAAGACGACAACCAGCGGTATCAGCGCCCATGGCGTGATATTGAACGCATCGTCAAGCGTTACCCGCAGTGCTTCGAGCGAATCGCTGTCGCCCTGCCCCTCGCCACCGAAGCCGATCGACGCGAAAATAATCAACGCGATGACAAAGGATGGCGTTGTCGTCCAGACCATGTGCCGGATGTGCGTAAACAGGTCGGTCTCGGCAACGGCCGGCGCGAGATTTGTCGTATCCGACAACGGCGACATCTTGTCACCGAAGTACGCGCCGGAAATGATCGCGCCGGCGGCAATCGCCGGCGACAACCCGAGCCCCATCGAAACACCGATCAACGCGACGCCCAGCGTGCCCGCAACGGTCCACGAGCTGCCGGTCGACAACGCGGCGATCGCGCAGATCAGGCAGGTCGCAACGTAAAACCATTGCGGGTTCAGTAATTCGAGACCGTAGAAAATCAGTGACGGCACGGTACCGGCCATCAACCAGGTGCCGATCAGGCCGCCGACCGACAGCAGGATCAGCACGGCGCCCATCGCGGTCCCGATGCCCTTGATGATCGCGTCGAGCAGGTCATGCCAGCGGTGCCCGTTCTGGATCGCGACGATGGCCGCGATCGCGGCGCCCAGCGTCAGAACGATCTGGTTCGGCCCCGACGACGAATCCGAACCGAACAGCTTGACCGACAGGAACAGCATCAGGATCAACGACACGACCGGGATCAGCGCGTCGATGAGCGTCGGTTCTTTGGGTGATTCTGCGGCCTTGGACACGCAATGACGGTAAGCCGCGCCCTGCTGCGTGTCAATCGGCGCAGAATTCTCCAGCGAGCCTCCCGGGCGCTGAACTTTAGCCTCAAGGGCTGATCAAAAGCCGCAACCAGCCACTTTCACGGAGTTCTGCGATGCGTAATCGTTTGCTGGCCGCGGTACTGGCGCTGGCTGTCTGCGTCAACGCTCAAGCGGCAGATAACGGCATTTACGTCGGCGCTGCGCTGAGCCGCACGACGATCGATTCGAACGTCGACCTGTTCGGCATCGATTTCGACGACGAAGACACGGCCTACAAGTTGATCGCAGGCATACGTCCCTTTGACGCACTATCCTTCGAGGCGAGCTACATCGACTTCGGCAGCGTCGTGTTCGACAACCGGGACATCGTCAGCGACGGCATTCGTTCGGAACTCGAGGCCGAGGCGATCAACCTGCAGGCCATCGGCTACGTCGGCGGCCCGGTGCTCGAATTCTTCGGTAAGGCCGGCGTCGTGTTCTGGGATGCCGATGCGATATTGCAGGGCGGCATCGGAGGCGTGGACTTGCGCGACAGCGATAACGGCACCGACCTCGTCTACGGTGCAGGCATCCAGGCGCAGTTCGGCAGCCTGGCGGCACGCGTCGAATATGAAGCTTTCGGCATTGCGGACGCCGATGACGTTGATCTGTGGTCGTTCGGGCTGACCTGGACTTTTTTCTGAGCCGGCAACGTCAGGACGCTGTCTCGACAGCAGGCTGAACCGGCATGTCGACAGTAAAAAATCCCAGTGCTCGATACTGGTCACAAATCATGTCCGCATAGTCCTGCGAGTGATACGAACCCACCACGTATCCGGAACCACCGGCGACGGGAATTTTTCGGGCGTTCGGCAATAATGTCGAAATCGCGACATCGTGTTCCTCATTCTGCGGCGCGATCACGACGGTATAGGTTGCCGGCTCATCTCCCTTCTCGACGTAGTTGGCGAGCAGCCCATTCACCTCCTGAAGGATCAACGCTTCGGACTCGGAGACCTTGTCATCGACGTTTACCAGGGATTCCAGCACGTCGATGAGCTGGACGACCTGCTCGGATGGCGGCGATGTCTTGAGGTAGCGGACAACGGTATCCCGGGTGCGGACCAGGCTGACGGGTTGATCGAGCTCGGCCAGGGACTGATGTGCATCCCAGTCGATGTCGACATGCCATGCATCCGCAAATGATTCGATGAGCGCTTTCTCGCGCTCTTCGAGCTCTCGATCGACGAGGGCAAAGTGCGCAAGAATATCGAGCACGATATCGGCGCTCGATGGGCGGAAAAATGAACTCGCCAGGTGGCCGACCTCCGATTTTTCCAGCTTTAACGCTTCCTTGAATTCCGTCCATAGCGATTTTTTGCGGTTTTCCGGCACCCAGAAGCCCGACCCGATCAGAATCGACACCGCTCCGGCGACGATCCAGATAACACTGTCGATGAAGCCCTGCCATTGCATGACGATCATGTAATTGAGCGCGAAAAATGTCAGCGGTATCAGATCGATAACGTTTCCCATGATGGAAACGCTATTCGCGACTTCGGCGTGATGCTTGCGTTTCCAGACTTTATTGAGCTTGAGGTAAGCAGCTGCTGCAGAAAACCCCAAAGACAAGAACGCCATGACCCCGATGAAGGTTTTGAACACTTCCATTCTTATTCTCCGCTTTTCACCTGCTGGCTCCGTACAGCCGTCGGTACTGGCTACCAAGCCGCAGGACTTACCAATAAGTCACATAAGTCGGTTGTAACGTCAACCCTCTTTGGTCAGTTCGCGCTGCGATCGGGTATGGCGGAATGAGGTATTCTACCCATTGCTGACATCATGTATGCACCCGGGTTTCGCTTTCAGACAACCCCGCAGCGCTGAATTCAGCCAAGGGCGCGGAGTTTCGACACGGCTGTCTCTTGCAGCGGTATCGCATCGAGCAGCTCGGGGATTTTTGCTTTCAGCTTGTAATAACCTTTCGAGGCGTGCGGCCAGCACAGCCCATCGTACGAGCGCTGCACCTCGAGTATCTGCAGATCCGTTTCCGACAAGTCCCGTCGCGCGCGCGCGAGCGCGTCGGCAACGGGACCGACCGGCGCGTAAGGCGTGATGACAGTGTCGAGATGATTGTCTGACGCCCAGCGAGCGATCGCTGCACCCCAGTCATTGGTCGGCGCCATCGCGCCCGGAACGTCGAAATACCGGCTGCCGCGATCCACGGCGTCGACGACGGCGCCGAGCGCAAACGAACGTGCTGGCTTGCCGACGTCCAGCGGGGACCTGAGTTCCGTCGCCACCGCGCCCAGGATGCTCTGTGGTTTGCCGGGCAGATCCAGCGTCGTCGGGCTGCAGTCTTCTTCCGTGACGAGCAAACCGAACCGGGAAAGACCTTGCGGTGTGTCAGGTGCGGGTAGCTGCCGCACCGGGTGCTCGGCGCTCTCCTCGAGCGGCGGCGCCGTCAACGCGAGCTGTTTAACCGGATTGAAGCGGTTGTCCGTATAGTTCGCGATGTTCGAAACCCGCGCCAGGTAGGTCTTGCCTTTGGTGTGCAGCCCGCACACCCATCGCCATCCGAGCGTATTGCTCGCGGGATCGCCGTCGAGAAGATTGCGATAGAAAAAATCGGCGCCCAGCTGCCACGGCAGCTGCAGCGTGAAAACCCAGATACTCGCAAACCACATGCGTGCGTGGTTGTGCAGA
>JBFIQH010000194.1:0-5801 GCA_041609735.1 Woeseiaceae bacterium
CGGGCTGTTTGACCGAAATAAAGCGCAGCCCCGCGAGCCATTCGGTCAAACAGCCCGACACGGCCCCGCGCTGTACCAGGTGTATGCCGCAGGTCATTTAGGTCGCTGTTTTTTGCGCCTTTTTGATACAATGGATCGGTTATCGCCCGAGAAAAGTGCATGACCGACAAGAAAGAATATACTTCCAGTAATATCAAGGTCTTAAAGGGCCTTGAAGCCGTCCGTAAGCGCCCGGGAATGTACATCGGAGACACCGATGACGGCACCGGGTTGCATCACATGGTTTTCGAGGTTGTCGACAACTCGATCGACGAGGCTCTCGCCGGCTATTGCGACGACATCACGGTGACGATTCATGCCGATGAGTCGGTGACGATCAGTGACGATGGCCGCGGCGTCCCGGTCGACATGCACCCCGAGGAAGGGCGCTCCGCGGCCGAGGTCATCATGACGGTGCTGCATGCTGGCGGCAAGTTCGACGACAACTCCTACAAAGTATCGGGCGGCCTCCACGGTGTCGGCGTCTCGGTCGTCAACGCGCTGTCGGAACACCTGGTACTGACGATTCATCGGGAGGGCAAGACGCACCAGCAGGAATATCAGCATGGCGAGCCGCTGGCGCCTTTGAAGGTTGTCGGTAACACCGACAAGACCGGCACGACGATTCGTTTCAAGCCAAGTTCGAAGACGTTCACGAATATTGAGTTCCACTACGACGTGCTGGCGCGACGATTGCGCGAGTTGTCGTTCCTGAATTCCGGTGTCCGCATCAACCTCGTCGACGAGCGCGACGAGCGACGGGACCTGTTCGAATATGAGGGCGGCATCCGCGCATTCGTTGCCCACCTGAACCGGAACAAGACGCCGGTGCACCCGACGGTATTCCATTTCACCGAGACCCGCGATGACGTCGTCGTTGAGGCGGCGCTGCAGTGGAATGACGGCTACCAGGAAAACATGTTCTGCTACACGAACAACATCCCCCAGCGGGACGGCGGCACCCACCTGGCGGGCTTTCGAAGCGCGCTGACGCGAACGCTGAATGCCTACATCGAAAAAGAGCTGTCCGGCAAGAAAGACAAGTTCTCACCGACCGGCGACGATGCTCGCGAGGGCCTGACAGCCGTGCTGTCGGTCAAGGTGCCGGACCCGAAGTTCTCGTCCCAGACCAAGGACAAACTGGTTTCATCTGAAATTAAAGGCATCGTCGAGAACGCGATGGCCGGCCGGCTCGAAGAGTTCCTGCTTGAGCAGCCCGCCGAGGCCAAAGCCATTGTGTCGAAAATTATCGATGCCGCGCGCGCCCGGGAAGCGGCCCGCAAGGCCCGCGAGATGACCCGGCGCAAAGGAGCGCTCGATATCGCCGGGCTGCCGGGCAAGTTGGCCGACTGTCAGGAAAAAGATCCGGCGCTTTCCGAGCTTTTCCTCGTCGAGGGCGACTCGGCCGGCGGCTCGGCAAAGCAGGGCCGCGATCGGCGCACGCAAGCGATCCTGCCGCTCAAGGGCAAAATCCTGAACGTCGAGAAAGCGCGCTTCGACAAGATGCTGTCATCGGCCGAAGTCGGCACGCTGATCACGGCACTAGGCACCGGCATCGGTCGCGACGATTTCGACCCCGACAAGCTGCGCTATCACCGCATCATTATCATGACCGACGCCGACGTCGACGGCTCGCACATTCGGACATTGCTGCTGACGTTTTTCTACCGGCAGATGCCGGAATTGATCGAGCGCGGTCACGTCTACATCGCGCAGCCGCCGCTTTACAAGATCAAGCGCGGCAAACAGGAGGTCTACGTCAAGGACGATGCCGAGCTCAACCGGTACCTGTTGAGTTCGGCGCTCGATGACGCCGCGCTGTTCGTTAACGAAGATGCGCCGCCACTGGCCGGCGCCGCGCTCGAGTCGCTCGCGTCCGAATACATCGCCGCGGAAACCATTATCGAACGACTGTCGAATCGTTACGACGAAACCGTTTTGCGCGCGATCGTGAGTCTGCCGGCGATCAAGTCCGGCGATACCGAAAACCTCGACGCGCTGGCGTCGTGGACCGAAGCGCTGTCCGCGACGCTGCCGAAATCGTCGGGCGACCGGCACACCGGGGGCAACGGTGGAACGTACACGGCAACGCTCGATCGTGGAACCGATGACGGCGAAGGCGTGCGCATTGCGATCACGCGCGTGCAACACGGTATCGGGGCGACGCGTTACCTGCCGCGCGAGTTCTTTGAAACGAACGAGTATCGACACATCAAGTCACTGGCCGAGAAACTCGACGGGCTGCTCGATGCCGGTGCGTACGTGAAGCGTGGCGAACGCCAGCTGGCCGTTGAAGCGTTTGGCGATGCCGTCGAGTGGCTGATGAATGAAGCTCGACGCGGGCAATCGATACAGCGGTACAAAGGCCTGGGCGAAATGAATCCCGACCAGCTATGGGATACGACGGTCAATCCCGAAACGCGCCGCCTGTTGCAGGTGAGAATCGAGGACGCCGTCAAGGCAGACGAAATTTTCACCACCCTGATGGGCGATCAGGTGGAACCGCGCCGCGAATTCATCGAGAGGAATGCGTTGACCGTCTCGAACCTAGACGTTTAATGACCGACAAGCGCAGGCTCGTCCACACGGTTTTCCTGTTCCTGCTGCCGCTCGTCGTGGCGTGGTTCGGCTGGGGTTTCGTATCTGCGCTTCTCGCCGTGCTGTTAATGCTGCTGTGGCGCTGGCTGATATCGCTGAGCACGTTCCTGTGGCCGGAGAAAGTGCCCGATATCGTTCTCGACACGATCTCCGCCAGCCATTTTGTCGAAAAGGTTCGCTGGAACATGGACGTCGCCGGCATCGACTACACCGAGCGGACAACAGCGGGCACGTTCGGCGCTTACTTTCTCGGCCGCACCGTACCTCGATTACGGTTTCGCTCCGGTGCCGTGCGTTCCGAGATCGGCAACTCGAAAGAAATCCTGCGCTACCTGTGGGGCGCGTATAAAACCGTCCTTGGTGGCAACGTCGATCATCTCGAGCCAACGCCTGAAAGAGACGAGCTCGAGGCAAAGCTCGATCGTTACGGCACGAACCTGCAGGTCTGGATCTATCATCACATCCTAGAGGACCGGGAGCTCGCGCTGCATGCCTGGGGGGTCGACAGCCCGAACGTACCGATCTGGCAGCGTTGGCTGATGCGCCCGCTTTTTCCGCTGCAGGCCGTCTTGATCCGCCGGTCGTTTCGTATTACGCCGAAAAGCTACGAAAAGGCCTGTCACTACATCGAGGCGCTGCTCGGCGAAATGAACGAGACGCTGGCCGACGGACGACCGTCTGTTCTTGGCGGCGACACGCCGAACTACACGGACTATGCGTTTGCGGCGATGACCGGCATCTGGCTGATGCCGGCCGGGTACGGCGGCGGCAAGGCGGAGCACGTGCGCATCGAGCGCAGCCAGGCGACGAACCCGATGCGTGCCGACATCGAGCGCTGGATCGAGGCCTACCCCGGCGCAGTTGGCTGGGTGCAGCGCATGTACGCTGAGCAGCGGCAGCGGGTATCGACGGCGGGAAAACACTCGCACACCCCGGGAAACCCGGGCCCGGCTTCGCGGTCGAAGGCCACAGCACCCACGTAAAAGGCAACCCCATGAAACCGATACTTGCTGTAATCCTGCTCGCGCTGGCGAGCGCATGTTCGACCGTGCAAGACCAACAGGAAATCGAAGCGACGCGGGACTTCGTCGTCGCAAACGAGCTGGCGCGAGTTGACCAGATACGGCTTTACGAACAACTCAATCACCGCGTCATCAATGAATATTTCGTCACCGTCGAAACGCGGCGCGGCAGTTACCTCGTTGAATTCCACACTCGCTGTCGTGCGTTGACACAAGGTGAATTCCAGCCGCACATGGTGGATATCCGCCGCGACCCGGCCCGGGTACGCGCGCGGTTTGATACGATCCGCGGCTGCATCATCGGCAAGATCTACGAAATTACAAAAGAGCAGCGCGAGGAACTGCGCCAGCTCGGCGACGCACCCGGCGACGAGATCTTCCTGCCCGACGAGAGTGGCAATGAGGCTGGCGTGGAGCCCGGGGAATCGGAAACCTGATATCAATACTGAATGGCGGCCGCGAGCCGCAATCGAGGAAAACGAGGAAATTAAAGTGTGTAAACGATTGATCGGCGCCATCGCGCTGACGGCGCTGGCCGCATGCGGCGCCCAACAAGACGAGACCTCGAACGAGGCCAGCGTCGCAACGCTGGGCTCGGGTCTCGTGCTCGAGAACATGGACAAGAGCGTGCACCCGGGTGACGACTTCTTCATGTTCATGAATGGCGTATGGATCGACCAGACCGAGATTCCGGCCGACAAGGCGTCGTACGGCGGCTTCGGCATTCTCGCCGACGATGCCCAGGAAGACGTCAAGACGATCATCGAGGAGGCGGCAAGCGGCGACTTCGCCGACGGTACCGACGAGCAAAAGCTTGGCGACCTCTACCAGTCCTACCTCGACATGGATTTGCGCAACCGTAAGGGCGTAACCCCGCTGCAGCCGGAGTTCGAGCGCATTGCAGCGATCGACTCCCGCGACGACCTGGCCGTCTATTTCGCCTCCGCGATCCGCCGCGGTTACGAGGTGCCTTTCGTGATTGCCCAGTACGCCGACATGAAGGACCCGAACTACTACATGATCTATACGTGGCAGGCAGGCCTGGGCCTGCCGGACCGGGAATACTATTTCAACGAGGACGAGCGATCGGAAACGCTGCGCCAGAAATACGTAGAGCACGTCCAGAAGATGTTTGACCTCGCCGGTGAGCCAAGCGGCGCCGCGGCCGCCAAAGCAATCATGGCGCTGGAAACACGGATGGCGGCCGCGCACATGAAGAAAGAAAAAGCGCGCGACTTCGCCGCGAACTATTCGAAAATTCCGCTCGACGAACTCGACGAGCTGATGCCGAACTTCAACTGGGACGGCTTCATCGAGGAGGCCGGTATCGGCGGCATCGACGGGCTCGTCGTCATGATGAACGATCACATGAAGGCGCTCGACACGATTATCGTCGAGACCGACCTCGAGACGTGGAAGACGTACCTGAAATGGGTCGCGCTGAACACGCGTGCGTCATCTCTCAACGAGGCGCTCGATCAGCAGAATTTCGAGTTCTACGGCAAGACGCTGTCCGGCACCGAGGAACAGCGGCCGATGTGGCGCCGCGCCGTCAATACCGTCAACGGCACGCTTGGTGAGCTGGTCGGCAAGGTCTACGTCAAGAAGCATTTTCCACCGGAAGCCAAGGCACGCATGGAAGAGCTCGTTCGCAACCTGATCCGCGCGTACGAGAAGAGCATTCGTGAGCTGGACTGGATGAGCGCGGCGACCAAGGCCGAAGCGCTCGACAAGCTGTCGAAGTTCACGCCAAAAATCGGCTACCCGGACGAATGGCGCGAGTATGGTTTCGACATCCGCCCCGACGACCTGTTTGGCAACATCGAGCGCGCAACGGAGGCGGAATACGAGCGTCAGATCGCCCGCCAGGGCGGGCCCGTCGATCGCGGCGAATGGGGCATGAACCCGCAGACCGTCAACGCCTACTACAGCCCCGCGCTGAACGAAATCGTTTTCCCTGCGGCCATACTGCAGCCGCCGTTCTTCAACCTCGAGGCCGACGAGGCCGTCAATTACGGTGCGATCGGCGCCGTCATCGGCCACGAAATCGGCCATGGTTTCGACGACAAGGGCAGCGCGTTCGACGGCGACGGCGTGCTGAGGAACTGGTGGACCGACGAAGACCGGGCTGAATTCGAGCAG
>JBFIQH010000195.1:0-5775 GCA_041609735.1 Woeseiaceae bacterium
ACTTCGTCGACCTCGTATGGGTATTCATTTTCGCCTTTTTCTATCTCTGGTAAGGGACGCAACATGGCATCCACAGAAGGACAACAGCATCCGTTAACGATCTACTGGATTATGTGGGGCGCGCTGTTCGTGCTCAGTGCCTTTTCCTATGCGACTGACTTCATGAACGACGGGCCCTTGCGGACATTTTTCATTCTCACGTTCATGTTTGCGAAGGCGGCCGGCATCGTGCTGATCTTCATGCATATGGGCTGGGAGCGACTTTCGCTGAAGCTCGCGATCCTCGGCCCGCCGGTCGCCATCATGGTGTTGATCTGGTTGATGGCGTACGAGGGAAACTACGTCGAAGACAACCGGATCGACAACTACGGCGAAAGTACACTGGAAGTGATCTCTCCCGGGCATCACTAGCCCGGCACCGCCGTGAGCCTGCTCGGTATTGCCGCGATCCTCGGGATCGCGTTCCTGTTATCGACGAATCGCCGGGCACTGAATTTCCGCACGCTGGGTGTCGCACTGGCGCTGCAGGTCGCGTTCGCGGCCATCATCATTTCCGCACCCTGGGGCCGCAAGGCACTGGCCGGTGTCGTGCGCGCCGTGCAGCACGTCATCAACTATGCTAACGACGGCATCGCGTTTGTGTTCGGCACGCAGGTAACACAGTCGCTCGGCTTCACGATCGCGTTCAACGTATTGCCGGTGATTGTGTTCTTCGCGGCGCTGATGTCTGCGTTCTATTATCTCGGCATCATGCAGGTGGTCGTCGGCGGACTCGGCGGTGCCTTGCAGAAGCTTCTCCGCACGAGCAAGACCGAGTCGGTCTCGGCCGCATCGAACATCTTTGTCGGCCACACTGACGCGCCGCTGGTCGTGCGGCCTTACCTCGCGACGATGACGCAATCCGAACTGTTCGCCGTCATGACCGGCGGCTGCGCGACGATCGCCGGCGGCGTCATGATGGCGTACGCGAACATGGGCGTAGACCTCGGCTACCTGCTGACGGCGAGCTTCATGGCCGCGCCGGGCGGCCTGCTGATTGCGAAGATCATGATGCCGGAGACGGAAACGCCTGCCGATCCGGCGGAGATCGAGGAGCAGCGGGACGACGAGCGGCCGGCCAACGTCTTCGAGGCGATTGGCAACGGCGCGATGACCGGCATGCAGATTGCGTTCAGCGTCGGCGCGATGCTGATCGCGTTCGTTGCGATCATCTACATGCTGAACGGGCTGCTTGGGTGGGTCGGTGGCCTGTTCGGCGTCGACGGGCTCACGATGCAGTGGGTACTGGGCCAGCTGTTCGCGCCGATTGCGTGGCTGATCGGTGTACCGTGGAGCGAGGCCATGGCGGCGGGCAGCCTGATCGGCCAGAAACTGGTGCTGAACGAGTTCTATGCCTACGTCGAGTTCGTCAAGATCCAGGCAAGCCTGTCGCCCTACACGCAGCTGGTGGTGACGTTTGCGTTATGCGGCTTTTCGAACTTCGGCTCCATCGCGATCCTGCTCGGCGGCCTGGGTGCGGTAATACCGAAGCGCCGCCACGATATCGCGCGCCTCGGATTGCGTGCCGTCATCGGCGGCACGCTCGTTAACCTGATGAATGCGGCCATCGCTGGCTTGTTTTTCTCGCTGCAGGGCCTATAAAGGACTGATGGGACGCGCAATTATCCTCGTTCTCGACTCGTTCGGCATCGGCGCCACCGATGACGCCGACAAATTTGGCGATGTCGGCGCCAACACGCTGGGCAGTATCGCCCGCGTGCGCGCAGCATCCGATGCCGGGCCGCTGAAGCTGCCAAACCTCGCTAAGCTCGGGCTGTTCCACGCCAGCGAGGAAAGTACCGGCGCGTTTCCGGAAGGCGTCGAGACGTCCGCGGAGATTGTCGGCACCTACGGCTTCGCTGAAGAGCTCTCGAGCGGCAAGGACACGCCGAGCGGCCACTGGGAGATCGCCGGCGTGCCGGTGCTGTTCGACTGGGGCTATTTCGAGAAAAAGACCGACACATTTCCGCCCGAACTGCTCGAGAAGCTGATCGAGCGCGCAAACCTGCCGGGCGTACTCGGAAACTGCCACTCGTCCGGCACGACGATCATCGCCGAACTCGGCGAAGAGCACGTGAAGACGGGTAAACCGATCGTCTACACGTCGGCGGACAGCGTATTCCAGATCGCCGCGCACGAGGAGGCGTTCGGACTCGATCGCCTGTACGAACTTTGCGAGATCGCACGAGAACTCGTCGACGAATACAATGTCGGTCGCGTCATCGCGCGACCGTTCATCGGCGACGACGCGAAATCCTTCGTCCGCACCGGCAATCGCCGCGACCTGACGACGCCACCGCCATCGAAGACGGTACTCGACAAGCTGGCCGAATCCGGCGGTGAAGTTATCAGCATTGGCAAGATTTCGGATATCTATGCCCACCAGGGCATCACGAAGAAGATCAAAGCAACCGGAAACGCCGCATTGTTTGATGCAACGCTGGACGCAATGAACGACGCACCCGACCGTTCAATCGTGTTCACGAACTTCGTCGATTTCGACATGCTTTACGGCCACCGTCGCGACGTCGACGGCTACGCGAAGGCGCTCGAGTACTTCGATCAGCGCCTGCCGGAACTGATCGACAAGATGAACCCGGACGACATGCTGGTCATCACCGCCGACCACGGCTGCGACCCGACCTGGCAAGGCAGCGACCATACCCGCGAACACATCCCGGTTATCGCCTACGGCGCCGACCTCAAGCCGGGGTCAATCGGCAAACGCAAGTCGTTCGCCGATATTGGCCAGACTATCGCGAAGTATTTTGACCTGTCACCGATGGAGTTCGGCGAAAGTTTTCTGTAGCGACCAAGCGATAATCCATGTCAAAGAGCAAGGATCATTACAGTGCGATACCGCAGGCTGAAAATGCGCGGTAACCGTCACTTGATCCAGCGCGCTTAGCGCTATCGCTCCAGGTGATTGTGTTTATTTCGTATGAGCCAACACGGTAGCTTTCACACAACATTCACTGTGCCAGAGTCGCCTCATTACTCTTTGCAAGTTCCCCCCTGGAGTGGCCAGCCAGTTCGACGATGGATTCGGGCATGCGCGTGGCTTTGGATTGCGATTTTCGTTTTTATTGTCCCGCTGGCAGCCTTCATGATCTGGCATGATGGCGGTATCCCGCGGCAGTACTGGCTTGCGGCAGTGGTGTTCGCGTGTGGAGAGATCTATTTCACTCTGTTGTTATTTCATGTTGCGACCAAGGGGCATGCGCCAACAACCTGGATACCGTGGAAGTGATTCTTGGAGTTGCTTCTGTGCCGTCGTGCGCTGACCTGAAGTTGATTTAGACCTTTTCAGGGAACGATGACTTACCGACCCATCAATCTCGACGAGAAGTTTTCGACATTCAGCGATCACTGGTCGCCGAGGGTCGTTGCCGAGATGAACGACTACCAGTTCAAGCTGGTCAAAGTCCACGGTGAGTTCGTCTGGCACGACCATCCCGATACCGACGAGGTGTTCATCGTTCTCGAAGGCAAGCTGGACATCGAGTTCAGGGACGGCAAGGTAACCCTCGAGTCGGGCGAGATGTTCGTCGTGCCGCGGGGCACTGAGCACAGGCCGGTAGCTCAGGAAGAATGCCGGCTGATGCTGGTCGAACCGCGTGGCGTCGTTAACACCGGGGATACCGCCAGCGACCTGAGGGCCGACAATGAACAGTGGGTGTGAAACCCGCTTCCGGAAGCCATTCGGGCAGTCGCAGCCCCGGGTTTCGTAATGCTGAAGCGCCGGGCGGTAATGGCCTGCGTCCGCACGCTTCGGCCTCAGCAGTTCCATGCAAGGGGAGCGTGAGCTATGCGATCGAACAAGCCGATTCTGTTACTGCTGTTCGCGGTGGGGTTCCCGATGGGCTGCAATGCCCAGACCACAGAACAACAGGTCCTGGAAGCAGAAGATGAGTACGTCGCAGCCGAGGTGAACCGCGACGAAGCGGCGCTCTGGCGCCTCATCGACGACCGCTTTGTTTTCAACACGAGCAAGGGCACGACGACCGGCAAGGAAGCGCTGATCAAGTCCATCCTCGGCATGAACATGGTGGGCCAGACGGTGCGCGAGCGCAGTGTGCTGATCGAGGGTGACATCGCACTGGTCTTCGGCACCGCGGATCTGCGGTTCGCCCTCGAGGATGGGGCAGAGACCATTTCCTCGCTGCGCTACACGTCCACGTACGTCAATCGTGAAGGCCAGTGGCGTATGCTGGCGCTGCAGATGCAGCGGCGCAGCCAGGACTAGTCGTCAGTAGTCAATCGACGCAGTCTCTGGTGCCCGGCCCGTTTGCCGCCAGCCACGCGGGCAATGGCCGGAAAACCGGGCGCATTCAAATTGGGAGGTCAGATATGAACTGGGACGCAATCGGAGCTATTGCCGAGTTGGCTGCCGCGCTTGGCGTGATCATCTCCCTGCTGTATCTCGCTGCCCAGATTCGGGCCAGCAACGAATCATCCAAGGCGCAGATGGAGCAGGCACGGCTAACGAATTTCACGGATCTGATGCTTAGTACGCTGCCGCACTCGGACCTGATGATCGATGGCCTTGCGCCGGGAACGAATACAGAGCTGGAAGCAAAACGCACGATTTATTTTCACGCCTGGCTGAACTCCGCGCAGTTCACGTACAACCAGGTCCGGCGTGGCAATCTGCCTGTCGATGAACTGGATCGCCTTTACGGCCGATACGTTAGCTATTGGTTTCGGCATTACGAGCCTTTCAGGGCGTGGTGGACTTTTTCCCGCGAGAATTTTCAACCGGATTTTGCGCGCTGGACAGACGCGCACGACTCCACGAACTCCTGATGACAAGTCCGTTTGCAAACGCGAAGAGCGAGGAGTTAATTTTGACAAACCACATCGACCCAGAACGTGAGCAATTCGAGGAATTCAAGAAGCTGCCACGCGACAAGCCCATCATGATGCTGAACATGCTGCGCTTTCGCGACAAGGCAAAGTACGAGGACGGTCACAGCATTAGCGGTGCCAAAGCATATGCGGCCTACGGCAAGGAGAGCGGGCCTATTTTCGCGCGCGTCGGCGGCGAGATCATCTGGCGTGGCAAACCCGAAACCACGTTGATTGGCCCAAAAGACGAGCGCTGGGACCTGATTTTCATCGCGCGGTATCCGACGGCCAGCGCGTTCCTCGAGATGGTCACCGATCCCGACTACCGAGTCGCCGTGAAGCACCGCCAGGCGGCCGTGCTCGACAGCCGGCTGATTCGCACCACGGAAGCCGGCACTGGCCGCGGCTTCGCCGACTAGGCGGTTTCCTTCGCCCGCAGGCGGTTGTCGCGGCGGCGTTCGCCTTCCTTCAAAAGCTTCTTTCGGAGGCGGATGCTGGATGGGGTGATTTCGACGAGCTCGTCGTCGTCGATGAACTCGAGCGCGTTCTCGAGCGACATCTTTACCGGCGGCGTCAGGATCAGGTTCTCGTCGGAGCCAGCCGCGCGGATGTTCGTCAGCTGCTTCGCCTTGGTGGGGTTTACCGGCAGGTCGTTGTCGCGCTTGTGGATGCCGACGATCATGCCCTCGTAGACCTCGGCGCCGTGGCCGATGAACAGCTTGCCGCGGTCCTGCAGATTGAATAACGCGTAAGCCAGCGCTTTGCCCTGCGTGTTCGACACCAGCACGCCGTTATTGCGCTGTCCGATATCCATGGGCACACGTGGCGCATAGCTGTCGAAGATCTGGTAGAGCAGGCCGGTGCCCGACGTCGCCGTCAGGTACTCGG
>JBFIQH010000196.1:0-5767 GCA_041609735.1 Woeseiaceae bacterium
ATAGCGTGAGCGAAACAGCTCCGGCAGGCAGATGACGTCGGCACCTTTGCCGATTGCGTCCCGCGTCATTGCCAGCGCCCTGGCCATGTTGTCGTCCGGCGACTCGGAGCACTGCATCTGCACAATGCCAACACTGACGCTGCGGCTCCTGGTACTCTCGTTCATTGTGAATCACCCTTTGCCGTTCGGCTGTTCACGAGGTAAGTCTCTTCCTCGAAGCAGGCCCGGTATTGATCGAGTATAGCCATGCCGCGCTTCGGTCGAATCTCGCCGGCTTCGATTTTTTTCTTGATCTGGTCCTGCATGCGGCGTAACAGGTCGTTCGGAAAATACTGAACCTGCGCCAGCATGTCCTGCACTTTCGCGCCGGGAATGACTTTCTCGATCCAGAAGTTGCGGTCTTCCTCGGCGTCACCGTAAACATGCGCCTCGGCGACGCGTCCGAACAGGTTGTGCGCGTCCCCCATGATGTCCTGGTACGCCCCCATCAAAAAGAATCCGAGCCAGTAAGGCTGATCCGGCTCCAACGGGTGCAGCTCGAGAAATTTCTTGTCGTCGTTCGCCGAGACGTACTGCGTGATCTTGCCGTCGGAATCGCAGGTCAGGTCGACGAGCAGCGCGCGTCGCGTCGGCCGTTCGTCGAGGCGATGCAGCGGCACAATCGGAAACGGCTGCTGAATTGCCCAGTGATCGAGCACGGACTGGAACACCGAGAAATCCATCAGGTACTGGTCGACGAGCAGGTCCTGCAGATCGTACAGCTCGCGCGGGGCCGGATCGGGCTCCTTCGCCTGCAGCTCCCTGAGCAGCGACGAGCAGCTGCTCCAGTACATGCGTTCGATCTGCGCGTTTTGCTCGAGCGGCAGAAATCCCATTGCGAACAGCGTCGCCGCTTCTTCGTGTATCTCGACGACATCGTGGTAGGCCTCGATCAGTTCGTCGATGCCGAAACCGCCCTGTGGCGGTTCGCGCAACCATGCGAGCAGCTTGCCGAGGTTGTGCAGAATTCGGTGAGCGTCGTCGGGAACCGGCTCGCCGGATTCGGCGTTGTCCTTTTTGAACGCCCCGAGTGTTTCGACGACCAGCACCGAATGGTGCGCAGTCATCGCCCGGCCGCTCTCCGAGATCAACACCGGGTGAGGCACGGATCGTGCGTCGCAAACATCCTTGATCGCCGACACGACCGCGTTCGCGTATTCCTGCAGGCTGTAGTGGATGCTGCCCTCGTCAAACGCGCCGGTGTAATTGACGCCGAGGCCACCGCCGACGTCGATATAGCGTATCTCGATCCCGAGCCCGTGCAGCTCGGCGTAAATCTGGCCGAGTTCCTTGGCCGCCTGCTTCAGCTGCGTAATCTCCGAGATCTGGCTGCCAAGGTGGAAATGCAGTAACTCGAGCCGGTGTCCGTTGCCGTTGTTCTTTAGTTCCTCGACGATCTGGATCAGTTCCGGCAACGAGATGCCGAACTTCGACTGGTAGCCACCCGAATCCGCCCACTTGCCGGCGCCGGCCGTGCGCAGCCGGATGCGAACGCCAAATTGAGTCGCCTGCCCGGCTGTCTCCGCGAGCGCGATCAGCTCTTCGAACTCGGCGTACTTTTCCATGACCGGAATGACGTTCTTGCCGAGCCGCTGCACCGACAGCACCAGTGACAGCATCGACTGATCCTTGACGCCGTTGCAGATCAGCAGCGTGTCATCGGACTCCAGGTGCGCGACGGTCGCGACGAGCTCGGCGCGCGAGCCGCACTCGAGGCCGAGGCCGAACGGCTTCCCGGCGCCGAGTACTTCATCCACGACCTCGTGTAGCTGGTTCACCTTGATCGGATAGACGGCGCGGTAGTCGTTCCGATAGCCGGCCTCGCTGATCGCCTCGGCGAACGCCAGGTTGAGCCGACGCACCCGGGCACGCAAAACGTCCTGGAAACGCAACAGCACCGGGAAGCGAATGCCCCGCTCCCGGAGTTCGCTGACGACATCCATGATGTCGATGGCAAGATCCGCATCGTCGAAAGGCCGGACGGCCATATGCCCGTCACCGTTGACGAAAAAGAAGCCGTCGCTCCACGCGGGCACCCGGTAGTGCTCAGACGCCTCGTCGAGATCCCATTCGGGGATACGCCGGTCGGCGTCGGCAAACGACTTGTCGAACGCCGAGTTGTCGGCCGGCGTCGTCACTGGTCGAGAACGCACGCAAAAATCAGCGGCGCGACGATCGTCGCATCGGATTCGATGATGAACTTCGGCGTCTCGGCGGACAGTTTGCCCCAGGTAATCTTCTCGTTCGGCACGGCACCCGAGTACGAGCCGTAGCTCGTTGTCGAATCACTGATCTGGCAAAAATAGCCCCAGCGCGGCGTATCTGCCTTTTGCAAGTCCTGCTGCAGCAGCGGCACGACGCAAATCGGGAAGTCGCCGGCGATGCCGCCACCGATCTGGAAAAAACCGATCGAGGCATCCTTGCAGGTCTCCTCGTACCACGACGTCAGCATCATCATGTATTCGATGCCGCCGCGCACCGTATGAACGTTCCTGATCTCGCCGGTGATGCAGTACGACGCGAAGATATTGCCGAGCGTCGAGTCCTCCCAGCCCGGCACGATGATCGGCAGGTCCGCTTCGCAGGCGGCAACGAGCCAGCTGTCCTTCGGGTCGATCTGGTAATGCTCTTCGAGCTTGCCGGAGCGCAGGACCTGGTACATGAACTCGTGTGGAAAAAATTGTTTGTCGTTCCTGTCGGCCTCGGTCCAGGCATCGATAATTACTCGCTCGATGCGCCGAATCGCTTCCTCTTCCGGAATGCAGGTGTCGGTGACGCGATTCAGATGGCGGCTCAACAACGCTTCCTCGTCGCCGGCCGTCAGCTCGCGGTAGTTCGGCACGCGCACGTAGTGGTCGTGCGCAACCAGATTGAACATGTCCTCTTCGAGATTGGCGCCGGTGCAGCAGATCGCGTGCACTTTTTTCCTGCGAATCATCTCGGCCAGCGACAGCCCGAGCTCCGCGGTGCTCATCGCGCCGGCCAGCGTCATGAACATGACGCCGCCGTTATCCAGGTGGCGCTTGTAGGCGTCCGCCGCATCGATCATCGCCGCCGCGTTGAAGTGGCGGTAGTGGTGGTGTACGAAATCGCTGATGGTGGTCATGGTGCAGCTTTCCTCCGGGTATCGGCCGCCGGGGCCACGGGTACCTGCTGGGTCAGACAATGAAACGTTCCGAGGCCAAGTACAAGGTCGGTGCAGTCGATGCCGACAACCTCGCGGCCCGGAAAACACTGCTGCAGCAGCGAGCGGTTAGGCTCGTCGGCGGGGTCGTCAAACGCCGGCATTAGCACCACCTCGTTGCCGATGTAGAAATTGGCGTGGCTCGCCGGCAGCCGGTCGCCGCCATACTCGACGGGCCGCGGCATCTGCAGCTCAATGACGTTCAGTGCCCGGCCATCGGCAAGCCGAACCGCATCGAGCCGTTCGCGATTCTCGGCCAGCGCGGCGTGGTTCTCGTCGGACCTGTCGGCCTCGATGACGGTCACCACGGTATCCTCGGCGACAAAGCGCGTCAGGTCATCGATGTGACCGTCAGTATCGTCACCGACGATACCGTCACCGAGCCAGATGATGTTGGCAACACCGAGCGTCGCCCGCAGCGCCCCTTCGATATCCTCGCGCGTCAGGTCGGGATTGCGATTCGGGTGCAGCAGGCACTGTTCCGTCGTCAGGAGATCGCCCGCGCCATTAACGTCGATCGAACCGCCCTCGAGCACCATCGAAAACGAATGGCACGGCACGCCAAGCGCCTCCGCCATCTGTAAGGCGATCGCGTCATCGAGATCGTACGGCGGATACTTGTCGCCCCACGCGTTGAAGCGGAAATCGAGCGCGGCCAGCGGCGCATCGGGGCTGGCGCTCGTCACGAAGATCGCGCCATGGTCACGGCACCAGGCATCGTTGGTTGGAAACCGGTGGAATGCGACGCTGCGTGCATCGACCCTGCCGTCGAGCAACGTCTCGACGTGCTTCTGATGGCGCTCGTCAAGGACATTAATGCGGACGAGCTCCGTCTTCGACAATACCTCGACAAAGCGCACCATGACCGGCTCGACCGGCTCGAACTTGCCGGGCCAGCTGTCACGCTTGTGCGGCCAGGAAATCCACGTGCACTGGTGCGGCGCCCATTCGGACGGCATTCGATACGCGGACAGCACAGCGGCGGTATCGTCATTGATCACGGGGTTCGTCACGGTTCGTAGCGTCTTGTCAGTTGCCGCAGATGGTTGTTTGCGAAGCGCTGGCTGAGCATACTGCCTTGCAGGCATGCTGGTTGCCGCGAATTCAGGGTATCGGACCGGCCGGGGAGCGTCTTGATGTTCGAATGGCACGATGTAGTAGGCACTGCCGGTGCCGCGATAATACTCGTTTCCTACTTTCTTTTACAAATGCAGCGAATTTCGAGCCGCGCGCTGAGTTACTCGGCGCTGAACGGCCTCGGCGCGCTGCTGATACTCATTTCGCTGTCGATCGAGTTCAACCTGTCCGCGTTCGTCGTCGAAGCGTTCTGGCTTTTAATCAGCATCATTGGCATCGTGCGCTGCCTGACCGGCCGCGCCGATAAGCCGGCGATCCGCCACTGACACCCGAGGAGGACCGCCGCGTGCGAAAAACTGTATTGACCGGCCTGCTTGTTATCGGCGTGTTCGCCGCGGAGCGGCATGCAGAATCCAGCTACGGCATTTACGTCGGCCGCAACCTGACCGCCGATGGCAGTGTTTACCTCGGCGGCAGCGGCGATGAGGTGTCGAGCCACTGGCTCGAAATTGTCCCGGCACGGGATTACGACGCGGGAGCGACAATCACGGTCGGCGTCGACGAAACGGCGGTGTTGCCCGGGGAGTTCATCGAGATTCCCCAGGTCGCTGCAACGTCCCGGTACATAACGATGAATTACTCGGAGTACGAGGGATTCCCGCCGCCGCTGACCAACGGCGGGCTAAACGAACATGGCGTGGCCGCGCGCGACATCTGGAGCGACTCGCGGCCCGAGCTCGTCGCCATGACGCCCGCTCCGCAGCGCGGCCCGAACTACAGCGACCTGTCACGGATCGTCATGGAGCGCGCCCGGTCCGCGGCGGAGGCGGTGCGGATCGTCGGTGAGCTGATCGATCGCTACGGCTATTCGACCTACGGCGGCAATTCGCACCTGTTTGCCGACGAAAAAGAAGGCTGGGTGCTGATCAACTATGCTGGCGGCCAGGGCCTGTGGATTGCACGGCGCCTCGGGCCGGACGACGTCTTTATGTCCTACCCCGGGTACATTGGCGAGATCCCGCCGGACTTCAATCGGCACCCCGACTTCCGTGGCTCCGCCAATTTCATCGACTTCGCCGTCGAGCAGGGTTGGTACGACCCGGCGAGCGGAGCCCCGTTCGACCCCGACCGCATTTACGGCACGGCCGATGTGCGTTACCCGCGTACGGAAATGGAAGCCGAACTCCGGGCCGCGGCGCCGATCGACCTGCGGAAAATGCTCGATGCGGTCCGCGACCGCCGCATCTCGAAAGACTCGACTGGCTATGGACAGGTTGCCGCGCTGCGCGGCGGCACGCGGCCGGAACTCCGCACGTTGTGGGTGGCCCCGACCGGCGCGGTCACGGCACCGTTCATTCCGTGGCGTATCGGCGTCGCGTCGGTACCGCCCGAGTACGGCAAGCACCGCTACCTGACCAAGGGCGAATCGAGGCGCTTCGTCACTCGCGACTGGCAGATTCAGGAAGC
>JBFIQH010000197.1:0-5734 GCA_041609735.1 Woeseiaceae bacterium
AACGGCGCGATGATCGCGGTTGCCGGCGCGATGCGGCTCGGCGATGCCGGCGAGGCGGACCGCATACGGGCGACGGCTCGCTGGTCGCTGGCGACGCTGGAACCGCCGCGGCAACCCGCCTGAATTTGACAATCGCACCGGCACTGAAGACACATGGATACGATATTCCTGCACGACCTGAAGGTTGAGACGGTCATCGGCATCTGGGGATGGGAACGCAAGATCCGCCAGACCGTCGTCATCAATCTCGAGATGGCCGCCGACATCCGGCGCGCGGCCGATACCGACAGCGTCGAGGATACGCTCAATTACAAGGCGGTCGCGAAGCGCGTTCAGCAGTTCGTCGGCGACTCCGAGTTTCAGCTCGTCGAGACGCTGGCCGAACGTATCGCGGATATCGTCGTCAACGAATTCAACGTCCCGTGGGTCCGGGTCCAGGTCAGCAAGCCCGGCGCGATTCGCGGCTCGCGGGACGTCGGGGTGCGGATCGAACGCGGCCCGGGTACCGACAGCCGGTAGGCGTTCGACATGGCGACGGTATACCTCGGGCTCGGCAGCAACGTCGACGTCGGCAAGAACCTCAAACTCGGCGTCGATGAACTTCGCAAGGCCTATGGCGAATTGCGCCTGTCGCCGGTTTATCGCAGCGCGCCGGTCGGGTTTGAAGGCGAGGATTTCCTGAATCTTGTCGTCGAACTGCAGACCGGCGAGACGCCGCAGGCGATACACGAGCGCATCGAGCGCATCCACGATCTCGCGGGTCGAATCCGCAGCGCGGATGCCTTCATTTCAAGAACGCTGGATATCGACCTGCTGCTTTATGACGACCTGGTGCTCGCCGACGGCATGATACGGTTGCCGCGCGCCGATGTGCTGGACTACAGCTTCGTGCTGCGGCCGCTGGCCGAGCTGGCTCCGGACCTCTGCCACCCGGTCACAGGAAAATCGATGCGCCAGCACTGGCAGTCGTTCGACGCTGCGCGTCATCCGCTGGAGCCGGTGCACGTTATTCTGTAAAAAGCGGCGAAATTTCTCGCCATTTCGTGGTCAAACTTGCTGATCGCCGCAACACAGCGGCCGCAGGCCGTCGCTACACTACGGGGCCGGCACCCCTTGCCTTGCTGGAGAATCGATGCACAGAGCCATTGAATTACTGCGCCCCGTCGCGCTCAAAGGCGCGATCCTGCTGTTGACGGCAGGCCTCACCGCTTGCGGTGGCGGTGGCGGCGGCGCCGGCCCGGCTGCCGGATCCTCCGAATGCTCGGTGACCGGCCAGAAACAATTTGTGCTCGATGCCATGCGCGCCTGGTACCTGTGGAACGACCTGTTGCCGGCGAGCGTCGACCAGGGCGCGTTTGCGTCGCCGGAGGAGCTACTGGCATTCCTGACAACGTTCAGCCCCGACGACGGCAACGGTAGCCCGGTCGACCGCTTCAGCTTCATCAACTCGGCAGCCGCCGATGCCGCGTTCTTCGGTGAAGGCCGGTTCGAGGGATTCGGCTTCAGCAGCCGCTTCGTCGCGTCCGACGACCTGCGACTGACGCGGGTCTTCACGGATAGCCCGGCAAATGCCGCGGGCCTGGCGCGCGGGCAGCGAATCCTCGAACTCAACGGGCGCACGATCGCCCAGATCGAGGCGGCGGAGGGCGTCGGCGCCGTACTCGCCACGACGCCGCTCGATTTCAAGATGCGCCGGCCGGATGGCAGCGAGTTCACGGTCACGATCGCCCAGGACATCGTCACGATAGACCCGGTGCCGCAGTTTCGCATCATTCCGGTGCAGGGTACGCCCGGCGTCGGCTACATGGAGCTCGCCACGTTCATCAGCACTGCCAACGGCGAGTTCGACAGCGTGTTCGGCCAATTCGCCGCGGCGGGCGTCACCGACGTCATCGTCGATCTGCGCTATAACGGCGGTGGCCTGGTGAGTACCGCGGAGCTGCTCGCCGACTACCTGGGAGGCGCCGTCGCGCAGAACCTCGTGTTCTCCGAAACGCAGTTCAATGCCGACCGTGCGGCCGAGAACAATCGCACCGAGTTCTTCGAACTGCGCGGCAACTCGCTGAACCTGTCGCGCCTCGTCGTGGTCGCAACGAGCGGTACCGCATCCGCCAGCGAATTGGTGACGAACGGCATGGAGCCGCACGTTGAAACGGTCATCGTCGGTGCCGATACCTTCGGTAAACCGGTGGGCCAGGTCGGGCTCGAATTCTGCGAGAAGATTCTGCGGCCGACCTCGTTCCAGACCGTCAACGCGGACGGCTTCGGCGACTACTTCGACGGGCTGCCAGCCGACTGCGCGGCTGCTGACGACCTGAACATCGCCGTCGGTGCTGACAACGACCCGAACGTCGAGGCGGCACTGACGTACCTGTCGTCCGGTGCATGCCCTGTGTCGGCGGCTCCGGGTGGCCCGTCGAAACCGTCAGCGGCGTGGAGCGGCAAGCAGTTCGATCGCCGCGGCCCGCCGTCGCGGGAATTTGCCGACGCGTTCTGATTGCCACAGTGTGCAGCAGCGGCTTCAGCCGCGATCGGGCCCGTTGCCAAAGGGGAGACCCGGGGCGCTGCTACGTCCAGCCGACGGAACGCCCGCCGTCCACGGCGATGACCTGGCCGGTGACGTAGCTCGCATCACGCACGAGGTACAGCACAGCGCCCGCGATATCGGCTGGCTCACCCGGCCGCGCCAGCGGCACCTGCTCGAGTATCGATTGCTTGACTGTGTCGCTCATGCCGCCCTCGGGCCACAGGATTGCGCCCGGCGAGACACCGTTGACGCGAATATCGGGCGCGAGGTCCTTGGCCAGCGACAGCGTCAGCATCTTCAGGCCGGCTTTCGCCGGCCCGTATACCGTGTGATTGCGCAGCGGACGCTGCGCATGAATGTCGACGATATTGACGATGTTGCCACGGTGCTTCCGCAATTCCACGCAGGCTGCCTGTGACAGAAACAGCGGCGCTTTCAGATTGCTGCCGATCAGGTCGTCCCAGTCACTATCGGTAATCGTGCCGATCGGCGTCGGGTAGAACGTCGATGCGTTGTTGACGAGGATGTCGAGCCGTCCGCGCCAGTTTACGACGTCGTCGATAAGCCCCGGCAGCGCCTCTGTCCGCAAAAGGTCGGCCTGCAGCAATGTCGCGGAGTCGTCGCGCAGGCCATTCAGCTTCTCTGCCAGAGCCCGTGCCTCGTCCGCCGAGCCACGGTAGTGAATCGCGACATTGGCGCCCGCGGCATGCAGCGTCGTCGCGATTACCGCACCGATTCTGCGCGCCGCGCCGGTGACGAGGGCGACCTTGCCGTCGAGCGAATTCGCCATGTCGTTTCCTTCCGTCGCACGCAGACGCTATAAAGGCGCAATCTTAAAGCCAACGAACCGACATGCAAGCCGGCCCGCCTACAGCACTTCCCGAACCCGACGCCGCATCCGTTGCGCACAGCGAGCGCTGTGCGGCTGCCATTCGCGAACGCATCGCGCAAGCAGGAGGCAGCATCAGCTTCGGGACGTTCATGCACCTTGCGCTGTATGGGCCCGGTGTCGGCTACTACACGTCGGGTACTACAAAATTCGGCAGCGACGGGGATTTCGTGACCGCGCCGGAAATCTCGCCACTCTTTGCGCGCATCCTGGCGCGGCAGTGCGCGGAAGTGTTCGCCGACGTCGAGTCCCCGGATGTTCTCGAATACGGTGCAGGTAGCGGTCGCATGGCCGCGGACCTGCTCGACAAGCTTGCCGCGCTCGATGCACTGCCGTCGCGCTACCGGATACTCGAGGTCTCGCCGGAACTGGCTGCCCGCCAACAGGCGATGATCGACGCGCGCGTCCCGCAACATGCCGGCCGCGTTGAGTGGGTCAGCGAGCAACCGTCGGGGCACCGCGGAGTCATCATCGCGAATGAAGTGCTCGACGCATTGCCGGTCGAGCGATTTACACGGCGCGATACGGTGCGCGCTCATCGCGTCGTCGTCGACGAGAACGACGCGTTCACAATCGTCGAAGCCGACGCGAACGACGAGCTGATCGCAGCCGTACAAAAAATCGAAAACGAGATTGGACAGCGCTTGCCCGATGGTTACGTGTCGGAAGTGGCGCTCGGCGTCGACGGCTGGATAAAGGACATGCTGGATGCATTGCGCAAGGGGTTCGCGTTCCTCGTTGATTACGGCGTCAGCCGGCGCGAATACTATGCGCCGGAGCGCAGCGGCGGCTGGCTGCGCTGTCACTTTCGCCACCACGCCCACAACAATCCGATGATTCTTCCCGGCGTCCAGGACATCACCGCGTGGGTCGACTTTACGTCAGTCGCAACGAGCGCGCTGCAGCATGGCGCGACCGTCGCCGGCTACACGAGCCAGGCTTTTTTCCTGATCAATGGCGGGCTGGATACGGAGCTGGCGCTGGACGGCGGGGCTCGGGCGGCAAACGTCGAATTGTCGAGCGCCGCAAAAATGCTTACCCTCCCCGGATCCATGGGTGAACACTTCAAGTGCCTGGGGCTTGCCAAAGGTCTCGGGATTCGGCCCACGGCATTTCACCGGGCAGACAGGACGCACACGCTATGAGGGCAGGGATTGCTTGCCAGGACACGCCATGACCTGGTTACAGATCGTTGTACTCGCGATCGTGCAGGGAATTACCGAATTCCTGCCGATCTCGAGTTCCGGTCACCTGGTGCTGGTACCGGCGGTCTTCGGCTGGGGCGACCAGGGGCTGGCATTTGACGTTGCCGTTCACTTCGGTTCGCTGCTGGCCGTGTGCCTTTTCTTTCGCAGTGACCTCGCGGGTCTCGTGCGAGGCGCATTGCAGCTGGCGCAACGCCGGACCGATACGATCGAGTCGCGGCTCGCGCTCGGCATAGCGCTCGGAACCGTGCCGGCGGCAGCTGTCGGTCTGGCAGGTTTCGGCTGGATCGAGGCGAATCTTCGCGACCCGGCGATCATCGTCTACACACTGTCCGGTTACGCCGTGTTGATGGTGATCGCCGATTTGTACGGCCGCAGGGACCGCGCGATTGCCCATGTTCGCGTTCGCGATGCCTTCATAATCGGCTGTGCCCAGGCGCTGGCATTGGTTCCGGGAACATCGCGGTCCGGAGTCACCATAACAGCCGGGCGAATACTCGGTTTCTCGCGCCAGGATGCCGCGCGGTTTTCGTTCTTGTTGTCGGTACCGGTCATTTTGCTCGCCTCCTTGTTTAAGGGCCTGGAAATGATGATGGGCGATGCCGGCGTGCCGTGGGTCGAGCTTGGCGTTGCCGTCGCCGTTTCAGGTATCGTTGCTTACCTGAGTATCGGTTTCTTCATGGCATTCGTCAGCCGCATCGGGCTGATGCCGTTCGCGATATACAGGCTCGTGCTCGCCGGGGTGATCGTCTATGTGCTCATCGGCTGACAAAACCCGCCTCTGCCGCTTCGCCGGGGCGCTGCTTTATGCGCTCGCGGCGCCGGCCATCGCGGATCCCGGTGATTTCGTCATCGGCGCCGGGGTCGAGGGCGATTCCGAGGACGGACTGGCCTTCTCGCTGCTCGGCGATGTCGCCGTCGCCGATCACACCTGGCTCTCCGCCAGCATCTCGGAAAGCGGGGTCGACGACGCGACCCGGAGGACCGTCGACTACCGGTACGCGGATCTCGGCATCGATCACTACTTTGATCCCGTCGGCGTTCGGGTCGCCGTATCGTACTGGGGAAATTCCGACCTGCTCGATTCGGTCGACGTGCGTGGCTCGATCTATT
>JBFIQH010000198.1:0-5617 GCA_041609735.1 Woeseiaceae bacterium
CTCGAGGGTGTGATCGGTGTTCATGTCGATACCGAAGCGCATCCTGAGCACCTTGGCCTCGCGCGGCGTCAGGCCGGCGAGCACCGAATGCGTCGTTTCCCTGAGGCCCTGTGACGTCGCGGAGTCGACCGGCGAGTGCACCGTCGTGTCCTCGATGAAGTCGCCGAGGTGTGAATCCTCGTCGTCGCCGATCGGCGTTTCCATCGAAATCGGCTCCTTCGCGATCTTCAGTACCTTGCGGACCTTGTCCTCGGGCATTTCCATGCGCTCGGCCAGTTCGTCCGGCAGCGGTTCGCGGCCCATCTCCTGCAGCATCTGCCGCGAGATGCGGTTCAGCTTGTTGATCGACTCGATCATGTGCACCGGGATGCGGATCGTGCGCGCCTGGTCGGCGATCGAACGCGTAATCGCCTGGCGAATCCACCAGGTCGCGTAGGTCGAGAACTTGTAACCGCGGCGGTACTCGAACTTGTCGACGGCCTTCATCAGGCCGATGTTGCCTTCCTGGATCAGGTCGAGGAACTGCAGGCCGCGGTTCGTGTACTTCTTCGCGATGGAGATGACGAGCCGCAGGTTCGCCTCGACCATTTCCTTTTTCGCGCGGCGTGCCTTCGCTTCGCCGATCGACATCTGCCGATTGATTTCCTTGATTTCGGGGATCGTCAGCCGCGTGTCTTCCTCGACGGACACCAGCTTGCGCTGCGCGCGCGTGATGTCATCGCGCAGGCGCGCAAGAATCGACGAATGCTTGCGCTTCGCGCGGATGTGTTTCTCGACCCAGTTCAGGTCGGTTTCGCTCTTCGGGAAGCTCGACAAAAAGTCCTTGCGCGGCATACCGGCATCGCGCACGCACAGGCGCATGACCATGCGCTCCTGCGTGCGGATGATCGCAACGGTCGCGCGCAGGTTGCGCACCAGCGCGTCGAACAGCTTCGGCGCCAGCTTCAGCTCCATCAGCTGGTCGGCAAGATCCGCCTGGATCTTGATCGTGCGCTTGTCCTTGACGCCGTGCGACTCGATCGCCTTGATCGCACGGTTGTGCAGGCGGCGGATCGTCTTGACGCGCGCCTTGACCTCTTCCGGGTCCGGGCCGGTGTCGACGACTTCGTCTTCGTCGTCATCGTCGTCCGACTTCTGTCCCGGCGGCTTGATCTCGTCGGGCGCATTCGGGTCGATGAAGCCGACGATGAAATCCTGCATGCGCGTGTCGCCGGCGATGACCGCGTCCGCGACTTCGAGCAGCGCATCGATGGTCGGCGGAAAATGCGACATGTGGTACTTAACCTGGTTCAGGCCGTCCTCGATGCGCTTTGCGATTTCGATCTCGCCCTGGCGCGTCAACAGCTCGACCGTGCCCATCTCGCGCATGTACATGCGCACCGGGTCGGTCGTGCGGCCGAATTCGGCGTCGACGCTGGCGAGTGCCGCTTCGGCTTCCTCGACGGCTTCGTCATCGGTCGCGGCGGCGTCGGACAAAACCAGCGACTCGGCATCGGGTGCTTTCTCGTGCACCGTGATGCCCATGTCGTTAATCATGTTGACGATGTCTTCGATCTGTTCCGGATCGACAATGTCGTTCGGCAGGTGGTCATTGACCTCGGAGTAGGTCAGGTAGCCCTGTTCCTTGCCGCGGGCGATCAGGTCCTTCAGTTGCTGGACCTGCTTGTTGCCGCCTAACTTCTTGCGCTTTTCCTTCAAACCGCCAAAACCTCTGGTTAAAAAATGCAAACGATTAAGTTTACTAAAACACCCCGGCCTGATCTACGTTTTACGCATGATCCGTCCGGGACACCGGTGCTGGCGCCTGTGTGGCGGCCAGGTCCTACGCGAGCCGCCTGAGTTCCGCTCTTTCCTCGTCACTCAGGGCGTCAAGTCGTTGTTTTTCAATTAAAAAATCAATCCGGTCCCGCCGGCCCGCGATCGCGAGCTGGTCGAGGCATTCGGCCAGTTCGGCGCCGGGGTCGAAGTCGTCATCGGCAGGGATCTCGACCGCCGCCAGCTTGCCGAGGTGGCGGCCCGTGTCGTCGTGACGCCAGCGCTCCAGGAGCCCGGCCGTCGTGATATGGGGCTCGCGCTGCACCGTTTCAATCAGCGTCCGGAGGACATCGATGCCCGGGCGCTTGACGCCGTCCAGCTTGTCGAGATCCAGCTCGCCACCGGCGTCCGGGTGGTTCAGCAGCAGCGTGATCGCGCGACGTACGACCGACGGCCGTTTCTTCGACACGTCGATGCGACGGCCGAGCGACGTACGCGGTTGCCGATTGCGACCCCTGGCCTCGCCGGGAGCCGGCCGGCCCATATTGCGTTCGAGTTTTTCGACCGAGAGGTCGACGCGTTCTGCCAGTGCTTTTAACAGCAGGTCGCGATAGGTGCCCTTCGGGATCTTCGCGACCAGCGGTCGCGCCAGCTCGGCGAGACGAGCCTTGCCGTCGACGGAGCCGAGGTCGACCTGTGACGCGAGTTCGTCAATCAAGAAGTCGGACAGCAGCAGGCCGTCAGCCAGAGCATCGAGGAAGCCGTCCGCGCCATGCTCGTTGACGTAGGTGTCGGGGTCGTGGCCGTCCGGCAGGAACACGAAACGGATCTGCCGACCTTCGCGAATGTGCGGCAATGCCGTCTCGAGCGCGCGCCAAGCCGCCTCGCGCCCGGCGCGGTCGCCGTCGAAGCAGAACGCGACGTTGTCGGTGAGCCGGAACAGCCGGTTCAGGTGCTCGGCCGTCGTCGCCGTGCCGAGCGTCGCGACGGCGAAGTCGATGCCGTGCTTGGCCAGCGCGACGACGTCCATGTAGCCTTCGACGACGACGAGCTGCTCGATGTTGCGCAGCGCCTGGCGAGCTTCCCAGAGTCCATAAAGCTCGCGGCCCTTGTGGAACAGCACCGTTTCCGGCGAATTCAGGTATTTCGGCTCGCCGTCGCCGAGCACCCGGCCGCCGAAGCCGATTGCGCGGCCGCGCGCGTCGCGGATCGGGAACATCAGGCGGTCGCGGAAGCGGTCGTAGTGACGGCCGTTGTCCTTGCGAATAACGAGGCCGGTCGCCAGCAGGCGGTCGATCGCGTCGTTCGACTTGCCGTACTTGTCGAGAATATTGCTCCATCCGTCGGGCGCGTAGCCGATGCCGAAGCGCTGCGCGGTCGGGCCGTCGATGCCGCGCGCTTTCAGGTAGTCGACGGCCGGCGGGTGTTCCTTCAGCGCGCGCTGCCAGTGCTTCTCGACTTTCGACGTCAGCGCGAACAGTTCGTCGTAACGCTGGGCCGGCTTGTCGGACTCGTTGCGCGGCACGTCGACGCCCATCGACTGCGCAAGCGACTCGATCGCCTCGACGAAGTCCATGTGGTCGTACTCCATCAGGAAACCGATCGCGGTGCCGTGAGCGCCGCAGCCGAAGCAGTGGTAGAAGCCCTTCGACGGGCTGACCGTGAACGACGGCGTCTTTTCGTCATGGAACGGGCAGCAGGCCTTGAACTCGCGGCCGGCCTTTTTCAGCGGCACGCGCCGGCCAACGACCTCGACGATATCCGCCCGGGCAACGAGGTCATCGATAAAGTCCTGTGGGATCAGTCCGGCCATAAATCTCTAAACGCCAAAATCCTTTTCGCGGGTCTTTTCTGCGACCCTGTTGTTATTGGATCCGGATGGCTCCCCGGCGTTCACGGCATCGCCCCGGCAAGGGCCCGCCGTGCCGACAGCGACCGAACCAAAGAAGGATAGCTGTTCCGGCGCAATGCGCCAGTCAAGCAATTTTCAGGCCAGCCGGGCCTTGACCCTGCTGCCCACGGCGCCCATGTTGGCGCGGCCGGCCGCCTTGTCTTTGATCGCGCCCATGACCTTGCCCATGTCGCGGATACCCTCGGCGCCCGTGGCGGCGATCGTGGCATCGATCAGCGCCTCGAGTTCCTCGTCGCTGAGCGGTTCGGGCAGGTAAGCCTGGATAACGTCGAGCTCGGCCTGTTCGATGGCGGCGAGGTCCTCGCGGTCGCCTTTCGTAAACTGTTCGATCGAGTCGCGGCGCTGTTTGACCGCCTTCTCGATGACCGACAACACAGCCGCATCGTCGAGCTCCTTGCGGCTGTCGACCTCGACCCGCTTGATGTCCGCAAGAATCAGTCGCACGACTTTGAGCCGGTCCTTGTCACCGGCCTTCAGGGCGGACTTCATGTCATTCGTCAGGGTTTCTTTCAGCGACATGCGGGCAGAGGGGCCTGATAGGGGAGTGCGGTTTTTAAAGTTGAGTATGCCGCCGAGCGGCATCGGTAAGACCCGGATCAATACAGGCGCTTGCGCTTCGATTCTTCGCGGGAGATGCGCTTTAAGTGGCGCTTGACCGCCGCCGCTTTCTTGCGCTTGCGCTCCTGGGTCGGCTTCTCGTAGAACTCGCGGCGGCGCAGCTCGGTCAGAACACCGGCTTTTTCGCAGGCACGCTTGAAGCGACGCAGGGCGGCGTCAAAATATTCGTTTTCTTTAACTCGTACGCTTGGCATTCTGATCAGGCCATCCTTCAGGCATTAGGCTTGGGCATAACAAACCCGGCCGCAGCCGGGGATCGAGCCCGCCATTATACCGCTGGAGAGCCCTATTTCAATGCCCGATTCGGGTACACTGCGCGGCCTGATGAAAGTTCTCGGCATAGAAACCTCCTGCGACGAGACTGCGGCCGCGGTCTACGACACTGAACAGGGCCTGCTGGCGCATGCGCTGCACAGCCAGGTGGACCTGCATGCGGTTTACGGCGGTGTCGTGCCAGAGATCGCCTCGCGCGACCACCTGAAGCGGCTGCTGCCGCTGATCCGGCAGGTCCTCGGCGAGGCCGGCATCGAGCGGCCGGATGCCATCGCGCACACGGCCGGCCCGGGGCTTGTCGGTGCGCTGATGGTCGGGGGCGGCATGGCGGCCGGCCTCGGCCTCGCCTGGGGCTGCCCGGTCGTCCCGGTACACCACATGGAAGGCCACCTGCTGGCGCCGATGCTCGAGGACGAGCCGCCACCGTACCCGTTCCTGGCGCTGCTCGTTTCCGGCGGTCACTCGCTGCTGATCGCGGTGCGTGGCCTCGGCGAGTACCGGCTGCTCGGCACGACACTCGACGACGCCGTCGGCGAGGCCTTCGACAAGACGGCGAAGCTGCTCGGGCTCGGCTATCCTGGCGGGCCGGCGCTGGCCCGGCTGGCCGAGGACGGCGACGACGCGGCGTTCGCGTTTCCGCGCCCGATGCTGAACCGGCCGGGGCTGGACTTCAGTTTTTCCGGGCTGAAAACCGCGGTCATGCTGGCGGTGCGTGACGCCGCAGCAGCCGGTGAACTGGACGCGCGCCGGGCCGACATCGCGGCGTCGTTTCAGCGGGCGGCCGTCGATGCGCTGATCGCGCGTACGCTGAAAGCCGCGCGCGCGGAAAACCTCGAACGCATCGTCGTCGCCGGCGGCGTCGGCGCGAACCGGCTGCTGCGCGCCGAACTGAAGGCGCGTTTCGACGGCGATGTGTATTATCCGCGGCTCGAGTTCTGCACCGACAACGGCGCGATGATCGCGGTTGCCGGCGCGATGCGGCTCGGCGATGCCGGCGAGGCGGACCGCATACGGGCGACGGCTCGCTGGTCGCTGGCGACGCTGGAACCGCCGCGGCAA
>JBFIQH010000199.1:0-5533 GCA_041609735.1 Woeseiaceae bacterium
CACGAGCAGCCCGGATTGCTCGGCGCGGCGTACTGCGCAAGGCAGCTGGTCACGCGGCGTTAGCGCACGCTAGGGCGTTTGCGCTGCAACAGATCCTCGTACAGCGCAATCGTCTTGCGCACCGTTTCCTCGTTCGTGAAATCGTTGGCAATACGCGCACGCGCGGCTTCGCCAAAGCGCTGCCGCAATGCCGGGTCGCGGTAGAGTTTCTCGAATGCCGTCGACAGCGCGCCGGCATCTTTGATCGGAACGACGAAGCCGCATTCGCCGTCGCGGACCAGTTCCGGACTGCCGCCACTGTCGGTAACGACCGGCGGCACGCGGTAGCACATCGCCTCGATGATCGCGCGAGCCAGCCCTTCGCGTTTCGTCGACGGCAGGCAGAACACGTCGCAGGCCGCGGTCCAGGCCGGTGCATTGGTCTGAAATCCTACGCGATGAATACGGTCCCTGGCCGGGCTGCGGCGGATCCTGCGCGACAGCGCCGGTGCATCCATGCTGCCGATCAGCACGAGGTGCGCCGGGATGTCGTCGGGCAGCATTTCGAGCGCAGCGATAAGGTATTCGACGCCCTTGCGGGGGCGGTAGGCCGCGGTGCAGCCGATCGTAAACGCGCCGGGCGGGATTCCCGCAGTCTGCAGGTCGACCGGCGGGTCTGTGTACCACTCGAGCTTGTGACCTTTATAGATGGTCACCGGGCGCGATTCCGGCATGCGCAGGAACGCCGGCTGCATTTGCAGAAAGTAACGTCGAATGGCCTCGCATACACAAACGATGCGGTCGATGCGCGGATTCAGGTAGCGCATCCACGACATCGGGTCGAGAAAGCTGACGTTGCCGACGATACCGCGATAGGCAATGACCTTTATCGGCAGGCCGCGCACGGCACGCAGACCGTTCGTCAGTGCGCGGCTGTTAAACGTGTGGATCAGATCGTAGCGGCCGCGCTCGAGTTCGGCGCGCAGTGCCGCGGTTCCGGCCTTGTCAAAATTCTTGCGCAGCGGGATGTCGACGAACGGAACACCGGCAGCGGCGAGCAGGCGCGCGTTGGGATGGTTTTCTGGACAGACCACGGTGACGGCGACGCCGGCCTCGTGCATGCCGATGAACGTCGCCATCGTCGGCCGGTCGGCGCCCTCGGTGATGCAAAGTGCTCGGATGGACATCGCTCGCAAATCTAGCACAGCGCACGACATTGCGGGCATCTGCTAAAGTCGGCGTATGTCGCTACCGTGTCACCGCTTCGCAGTCCTCGCGACGATCGCACTGAGTGCGGTCGCCTGCGAACAAGCTGCGAACGAAGCGCAGGACTCGCCAATCGTTGCCAATAATGAACTGGTCGAGAATCGCGGGGCCGGCAAGGATAACTGGTGGGACGCATTGCCGCGTCCGGAGTGGCAGGCCTACCCCCGGGTCGACGTCAGCAGCGACTGGTTCGAAGTCTACGAAGTTGCGGACGACGTCCTCGCAATATACGAACCCGGGCAGTTCGAGGAAGTGATTTCCTACCTCGTTATCGGCAGGGAACGTGCGTTGCTGTTCGACACCGGGCTTGGAATCGGCGACATCCGAGCGGTTTTAGACGAATTGACCGATCTCGACGTCGTCGTTCTGAACTCACACACTCACTACGATCACGTCGGCGGTAATTACCAGTTCGACAGCATCCTCGCGACCGACACGGCGTATACCCGTCACCACGAGTTGGGCAGGCCGCACGAGGCCGTTGCCGAGTTCATCGGCCCCGGTTGGGTCTGGAAATCCTGGCCGCAGTCTTTCGATCCGGCGACGTACCGCGGCCGGCCGTTCACGGTCGAGCGTCGGGTCGACGATGGTGACCGCATCGATCTTGGAGACCGGGTGCTCGAAGTGTTGCTGACGCCGGGCCACGCGCCCGATTCGCTGTGCCTGATCGACCGGGAGCATCGCCTGCTGTTTACCGGCGATACGCTCTACCTCGCGACGCTGTACGCGCATCTCGACGGCTCTGTTCCGTCGCTTTACCGCGCATCGGCGCGCCGGCTTGCCGGTCTCGCCGATGATGTCGACCAGCTGTTGACGGCACACAACGTGCCGGTGATCACGAGTGATTACCTGTCGGCGCTGGACGCCGCGTTTACCGCGATATTCGAAGGTCGCGGCGATTACGCATTGGCCGACGGCTACCGCGAATACGATTTCGGCGACTTTTCGATTATGGTTCCCGATCAAGACCTGCAATGAAACTGGAGGACAACTGATGCGAGTGATACTGGTACCCGTCGCCGATCGACCGGAATGCGCGCGCGCGCTCGATGTCGCATTCGACATCGGCAAACGACTCGGCGCGAGCGTCAGTGGTTGCCACATGCGGCCGCATCGCTATTCGGAGGTGTCGCTGTCCAATGCCTTCGCGGACAAGGCCTGGCGCCGCAAGAGTACCAAGAAGGCGCCGGCGGCAGCGAAAGCGCTGTACGAACGGCTCGCAGAGCGGCATGGCTATGCTGTCGTTCGCCACGGCCGCGAAGACCCGGCGGCGTTGTGGTCTGAAAAGGTGGGGTCGCCCGACATCCTGATGGGCATACACGGGCCCGTCTCGGATCTCGTTGTCGTGTCGCGCCCCGGGAAAGCAGGGGGCGTCGCCGACATGTTCCTCACCGCAGCGCTGCTGGAGTCGACGCGCCCGGTACTGATCTTGCCGGCAACGACGCGTCGGCGCATCGGGAAGAACGTCGTCATCGGCTGGAACCAGAGTGCCGAAGTGGCGCGCACCGTCTCCGCGGCGATGCCGGTGCTGCAGGCTGCAAACTCGGTCACCGTCGTCACCTGCGGTGCTGAAGACCGTGCCGGGCCGAAGTCGAGTCACCTCGCAGAGTATTTGAGGCACTGGGGCGTCGATTCCGAGCATATCGAAACGCCCGGTAAGCGCATCGAACCCGAACTGCTCGACGCGTACAAGAAGGCCGGAGGGGACCTCTTGGTCGCAGGCGCATACAGCCGCAGCCGCTGGCGGGAAAAAGTGTTTGGCGGCTCGACGGAGTACCTGTTGCGCAAAGCTCGCGTGCCGGTCCTGATGCAGCACAGCTGATAAAAAAAAGCGCGTGCGGTTGCCCGCACGCGCTTTCCTCTGGGACCCGTTCGGGGCCGTTACTCTTCGATGATATTCAGTGCGACGCGGCGATTCTGAGCCTTGCCTTCGCGCGTTGCATTGCTGGCGATCGGCTGGGTTTCTCCATAACCGCGCACGGTCATGCGGTTGACGTCGATGCCGTTGGCTGCCAGATAGTCATGTACCGTCTGGGCGCGGCGGGTAGAAAGGCCCTGGTTGTACTCCGCAGCACCATCGCTGTCGGTGTGGCCCGCAACTTCGAAACGAATGTTCGGGTAACGCTTGAGCGTCCGCACGACATCATCCAGCACCGCCGTTGCGCCCGGCAACAAACGGTCAGAATTCGACTGGAAGTTGACGCCTTCGAGGACGTAGTCGCCCTCGAGTTCGCAGCCCTTGCTGTCGACCGGCGTGCCCTTCGGAGTATCGGGACACTCGTCCAGTCGATCGACGACGCCGTCACCGTCGCTGTCGAGTTCACAGCCCGTCGCGTCGACTTTCGCGCCGCGCGGCGTATTCGGACACTTGTCGACGCCATCTGCTACGCCGTCGCCGTCACTATCCAACGCACAACCGCGCGCATCGACGCGCACGCCGGCAGGCGTGTTCGGGCACTCGTCGGCCGAGTCCTTGACGCCGTCACCGTCGCTGTCGAGCTCGCAACCGTAGGCGTCGACGGCGGTTCCGGCCGGCGTGTTCGGGCAGCGATCGAGACCGTCGCTGACGCCGTCGCCGTCCGTGTCGACCCACTTCGGTGAGCCGCTGCCGAACGGCAGCTGGAAGCCAAGGCTGAACAGGTTGTCATTCGGGTTACCCGGTGATGCCGTGTCCTTGCGATGGCGATATTCGCCGCGCAACGCAACGTTGGTGGAGAACATGTCGAGGTAGAAGCCGACACCGGCGGACAGCATGCGGCCATCGCTGGACGATGCACCCACGGGATCAAAGCTTAAATAGCCGAAGCCTGCGTGCAGGTACGGCGAGAAACGCTCGTCACGAGAAAACACCCGCTGCACGTCGATGCCAAATCCGGACAGGCTGATGTCGGGCGAGCCATTGCCCCGGCCGGCCATGTACAGGGCTTCGATGTTCCAGTTTTGGTTCAGACCCCAGCCGAAGCCGAATTGCCCGCCGTTGATGCCGTCGTCGACAGCGCGGCTCTCGTCGTCGTCAACGTATGACCCCATGACCGAGAAGTAACCCTGGTCTTCGGTGGCATCCGCGAAGGCGACACCCGCCGACGTTATTGCGAGCAGGATCGCCGCAACTGCAGAGGTGAAAGCTTTCATAGGTAAACCCCTTATCGATTAATTCTTGATACTTGCAGCGCAAATAATCGCGCAATTCTAGCACCGGACCTCGCCGGATGCGCATGCATTGCCGCCGTCCAACAGCGACTTCCGAGTAATTTCATCCCGCAAATCCTGCAATTTCCGGTAAAGTAGCGCCCTTCGGGCTGGCGGGAGCGGCCAGGCAGCGTACTTCCAGGCGCGGAAGCCAATAATCGCGGCGAAGGCTAACCAACTCTCGCATTTGAATCAACATGGTAGGAGAACAATAATGAGTGTGGCCAAACACGTGGAAATTTCGGCCTCGTCGACCGCGAGCTTCGAGGACGCGATCCGGCAGGGCATCAAGAAGACGGCGAAGTCCGTCAAAGACATCCAGGGCGCCTGGGTCAAGGAACAGAAACTGGTCGTCGACGGCGACGACATCACCGAATTCCGGGTAACGATGAAGGTAACCTTTATCGTCAAATGACCCGCGAGCCACATCCCGCACGACGGCAAACGACAGGAGACAGTAATGCCAGGAAAATTTGAAGTGTATAAAGACAAGGCCGGCGAATTTCGCTTCCGCCTGAAAGCCGCAAACGGCCAGAACATCCTCGCCAGCGAAGGCTACAAGTCGAAATCGAGCTGCATGAATGGCGTCGAATCGGTACGCAAGAATTCGCAGGATCCGGCCCGGCTGGTGAAGAAGAAGACGCCGTCCGGCAAGTACCGCTTCAACGTCACGTCATCGAACGGCCAGGTTGTCGGTGCCAGCCAGAACTACGATTCCGAGTCCGGGTGTGCCGGTGGCATGAAGAGTGTGGCCAAAACCGCGAAGGACGCTACCGTCGACGATCAGACCTGATCGATTTCAGCCGGCGCTTCTGACGGTTGTTCACTGCCGTTAGGAACGCCGTCGGCGAAGCGCGTGACAGGGGGCCGCTCACTCGGAACCCCACTCGATCGCAACCCCCTGTCACGCACTCCGCCGACCCCGACCGATACCATCGCACCCAAATCCGACTCAGCCACCCGCGACGGTCGACAGACAGCCGTCGCGCCTGCGTCCTTGTCCATCCCCAGCCAAGAGATTCGCTCATCCGGACGTTGTGTCGGTGATTCGGGGGAGCAGGACAGGCAGGGGGTGTGCGATCGAGTGGGGTTCCGAGTG
>JBFIQH010000200.1:0-5496 GCA_041609735.1 Woeseiaceae bacterium
ACGGATACCAGCTGGAAGGCGGAGAGGATGCGCGCGTTTACGCACGTGCCGGCGAAGTTCCTCGGCATGCAGATTACTGGCGGCTCGTCGTCGACGCCGGATGCGTACGTCAAGATGCGCACGGCCGGTGCGGCTGCACGTTACGTGCTGGTTGCCGCTGCTGCCGAACGACTTGGCGTGGATGCCAACAAATTGACGACTCGAAATGGCGCGGTCGTCGCGCCGGACGGTACCGAGGTCAGGTACACGGACCTCGCGATCGCCGCCGCCAATATCGAGCTGCCGGCGGCACCATTACTGACGCCGCGGTCGGATTGGCGGCTGTTGGGGAAATCGCTGCCGCGCGTTGACATGCTGGAAAAATCAACCGGTACCGCGGAATACTCGATCGACGTGCGTCTGCCGGACATGCTGTACGCGACGGTAAAAACGAATCCGCGGCTGGGCGGTAACATGGCCGGCTTCGACGGCGCACGCGCCGAGACGATGCCCGGCGTGAAGCAGCTGGTTCCCCTGGATGACGGCGTTGCCGTTGTTGCGTCTAACACCTGGTACGCATTCCGGGCAGCGAACGCGATTTCGTTCGACTGGGGCGACGCGCCGTATCCGGCGTCTACGGCGGGCATGCTTGAGTCCATCGAAGCCTCGTTTGCGGCTGACTTCGAGGACAGCCAGTTCCGCGACGACGGCGACGTCGAGGCGGCAATGATCGAGGCGGACGTGCTCGAGGGCGAGTACCGTGTGCCGTTTCTCGCACACGCGACAATGGAGCCGATGAACGCGACCGCATGGCTGCGTGACGGCAAGCTCGACGTCTGGGTCGGCACGCAGTTTCCGTCGCAGGCGCTGAAAGAAGCCGAGGCCATCACTGGCCTCGACGCGGATGCGATTCGAATTCATACGACGTACATGGGCGGGGGCTTCGGCCGCCGGTCCGAAATGGACTACATCAAGCAAGCCGTGACGATCGCTGTCGCGCTTTCGGGCACGCCGGTCAAGATGACGTGGAGCCGGGAAGAGGACATGACTCACGACGTCTATCGGCCCGCGGCCATTGCGCGGTTTCGCGGCACCGTCGCCAACGGCAAGCCGGCAGCGCTCGACCTGCGCCTGTCGACATTATCGGTGACCGAATCGCAGATGGCGCGCATCGGCATGTCGCCGCCGCCGGGCCCGGACACGTCGATCGTGCAGTCCGCGTGGGACCAGCCCTATGCCATCGAAAACTATCGCGTCACCGGTTACCGGACACCGGTCATGCTGCCGGTCGGCTACTGGCGTTCCGTCGGTGCGTCGCAGAACGGTTTTTTCCACGAATCGGTCATCGACGAGCTCGCGCACGCCGCCGGCAGAGACCCGCTCGACGTGCGTCTGAACCTGATCAGCCACGAGCCCAGCCGCAAGGTGCTCGAGGCCGTCGCCGAGATGTCGAACTGGGGCTCGGCGTTGCCGCAGGGCCATGCCCGCGGCGTTGCGTTCGTGCTCTCATTCGGTGTACCGGTCGCCGAGGTCATCGAGGTCGCCGAGACCGGCAGCGGCATTCGCATCGTCCATGCGTATGCGGCGGTCGATGTCGGCACGGCGCTCGACCCGGCAAACATCGAAGCGCAGGTGCAGTCCGGCGTCAACTTCGGCCTTGCTGCGGCGATCAATGGCGAGATCACGATCGCCGACGGGCGCATACAGCAGACGAACTTCCACCAGTTCGACTCGATCCGCATGAACCAGGCGCCGGCCATCGCTGTGCGCGTGCTCGAGAACGGCGACAGGATTCGCGGCATCGGTGAACCCGGTACGCCGCCTGCGGCGCCAGCGCTGGCGAACGCAATTTTTGCTGCGACGGGACGACGAATACGCGAACTGCCATTGTCAAAGCATGTGCGTTTCGCGTGATTGCCGCGAAAGAGATACAACAACAAGAAACCAGTAAAGGAGATAGCGTGTGGTAATCAGCCTCTCAAAAGGAAGCGAGAAGGATATGTTGTCGGCGGAGACGTACGCCGATTGGGTGAGCGCCGCGATTGCCTACGACAAGCGGCACGGTCACGACCAGTGGCGCAAGGCCGAGGTGTCGTCGCTTTACGACCATGCATCGATACGGGATCGCCTCGAAAACCTGCGCGACCTGCGAGCAAGGCGGGATGCGGACGGACTGTTGTTCGCGCTGAACGAGGGGATCCACGGAAACCTCGGCGGCATGGGCAGTCCCGCGCTGTACGAGAAAGCAAGATTCGGTACGAAAAATCTCATCGAGGATTACATCGAGGAAGTCGTCTCCGCGCTCGAATACCTCGGCAACCGGCGGGTCAAGAAAATCAGCGACCGAGAGAAAATGCAGTTCTTCGACCGAGCCGCTCATTGCTTCGGCCGCTCGGCATTCGTCATGAGCGGGGCCGGCACCCTGCTGTATTTTCACCTCGGCGTCGTCAAGGCCCTGTGGGAACAAGGGTTGTTACCGCGAGTGATTTCAGGATCGAGTGGCGGCGCGCTCGTCGCAGGCCTGGTCGGTACCCGCACGGACCGGGAGCTGGCCAAGATCTTCGATCCGCACTACCTCGCGGTGGAGGTCGAGCGTGAAGCCGGCGTGATGCGCTATTTGTCGCTCAGCACCACCAAGAAAGTTCCGGTCGAAGACGTGGTCGAGGTCATCAGCCGCCTGATTCCGGACCTGACGTTTCAGGAAGCCTGGGAAAAAACCGGCATCCACATCAACATCCCGGTGGCGCCGGCGGAAGTGCACCAGAAGTCCCGATTACTGAATGCGACGACGTCACCGAACGTCATGGTACGCGAGGCCGTGCTCGCATCCTGCGCGGTACCCGGCTTCTACCCGCCGGTGACGCTGGTTGCGCGAAACGTCCATGGCGAAAAACAACCTTACCTGCCGTCCCGGCGGTGGATCGACGGATCGGTTGCCGAGGACCTGCCGCTGAAACGGCTTGCGCGACTCTACGGCGTCAATCATTCTATCGTCAGCCAGACGAATCCTGCGGTGTTGCCTTTTCTCAAGTCGGCGAAGGATCGCGAGTCGCTCTGGACGATCCTGCAGCACGCCGGCATCTCTACTGCAAAAGAGTGGTCGCTCGCTGCTGCGAAGATGGTGCGCATCCCAATTCGTAACTACGACAAGCTCAACAAGCAGCTCGGGATGTACATGGCAGTGCTGTCACAAACCTACACGGGGGACATTAATATCCTGCCGCCGTCGCGCGTGCACAATCCAATGCGGCTGTTATCTAATCGTACGAAGGAAGAAACGCTGCAGATGATCAGGAACGGCGAGCGCGCAACCTGGCCAAAGATCGAAAAAATACGCCTGCAGACCCGCATCTCGCGAACGCTCGATGATATTCGCCAGAAGTACGGCAGCTCACTGTCCTTCTATGCGGCGGTACAGCCGGAACCGTCGGACAGGGAACAATAACCGAAGGAAAGTACACGCACGATGAGTAATACAGGCCTGAGGCCGGATTCGCGGTTTCGCGACTTCGTCGAAAACGAACTGCTGCCGGATCTCGGCATCGCCGCCAGCCGTTTCTGGGACGGACTGGCGAAACTTCTCGAGGATCTCACGCCGGAAAATCGCACGCTGCTTGCGCACCGGGACGAGCTGCAGCGAAGAATCGATGACTATCACCGACAGCATCCGGCGACACGCTGGGACGCCGGCGGTTACCGGGATTTCCTGACCGGTATCGGCTATCTCGAAGAGCGCGGTGCGGCGTTTCGTATCGAGACCGAAAACGTCGATCGCGAAATCGCGGCCGTGGCCGGGCCGCAGCTGGTGGTGCCGGTCAGTAACGCACGCTTCGCGCTGAATGCCGCGAATGCCCGCTGGGGCAGCCTCTATGATGCGCTGTACGGCACCGACGTCATTCCCGAGGATGGCGGCCGCGAAAAGGGCGGCGCGTACAACCCGGTTCGCGGCGCCAGCGTCGTCGACTATGCCGCGCGATTCCTCGACCGGGCCGTTCCTCTCGGCACCGGCAGCCACACCGACGTCACTGCGTACACGGTGCGCGACGACGCGACGCTGGGCGTGTCACTTCGCGACGGATCCACGACGGCGCTGAAAAATTCGGCACAGTTCGTCGGGTCGTCGCAGGACGGCGCAAGGCGCTGCATCCTGTTCGAGAACAACGGCCTGCACATCGAAATTGTCATCGATCCGTCGCATCCGGTCGGCAGGGACTCGCTGGCTGGCGTCGCCGACGTCGTGCTCGAGTCCGCGGTTACGACAATCCAGGACTGCGAAGATTCGGTCGCTGCGGTCGATGCAGAAGACAAGGTCGGCGTTTACCGCAACTGGCTGGGGCTGATGCGGGGAACGCTGTCGGCGACGTTTACGAAAAGCGGCGAGTCGCTGACGCGCTCGCTGCATGCAGACCGCAGCTATATCGGCATCGACGGTACCGAGGTACGCCTGTCCGGGCGCAGCCTGATGCTGGTCCGCAACGTCGGTCACCTGATGACGACGCCCACGGTCCTTGACCCCGACGGCAACGAGGTATTCGAGGGATTGCTCGATGCCGTCGTTACCGTCGCCTGTGCGCTCTACGACCTGCGCGGCCTCGGTGCGGTGTCCAACAGCAGAACCGGAAGCGTCTATATCGTCAAGCCGAAGATGCACGGATCGGCCGAAGCCGCATTCACGAACCGCTTGTTCGCGGCCGTCGAGGATATGTTCGACTTGCCGCGTTACACGATCAAGGTCGGCGTCATGGACGAAGAGCGTCGCACGACGGTCAATCTCGAGGAATGCATACGCGCCGTCCGGCATCGGCTCGTGTTCATCAATACCGGTTTCCTCGACCGCACCGGCGATGAAATTCACACGAGCATGGTCGCCGGCAGCATGCTGCCGAAAGAACGCATTAAGGCAGAGCCTTGGATCAATGCTTACGAAGATCGCAACGTCGACGTCGGGATACGCTGCGGATTGCCGGGCCGTGCCCAGATCGGCAAAGGAATGTGGCCAAAGCCGGACGAAATGCGCCAGATGGTCGAGACGAAGCAGGCGCATCCGATGGCCGGCGCCAACTGTGCCTGGGTGCCGTCACCGACCGCGGCCACGCTGCACGCGATGCACTACCACGACATCGACGTTGCCAAACGGCAGCAGGAAATCGCCGCGCGCGAGATGGCCAGCCTCGACGACATCCTGACGCCACCGTTTGGCGATGCAGGCGAGCTGTCGGATGCTGACGTACAGGCGGAACTGGACAACAATGCGCAAGGGATACTCGGATACGTCGTGCGCTGGATCGACCAGGGCGTCGGCTGTTCGAAAGTGCCAGACATCAATAATGTCGGGCTGATGGAGGATCGGGCAACGCTGCGCATCTCGAGCCAGCACATCGCCAACTGGCTGGCGCACAGGGTCTGCAGCGAGCGGCAGGTCGTTGACACGTTCCGACGCATGGCGGCGGTCGTCGATGCGCAGAACGCTGGCGATCCGTCGTACACGAACATGGCGCCGTCGTTCGACGGCATTGC
>JBFIQH010000201.1:0-5496 GCA_041609735.1 Woeseiaceae bacterium
CGAATGACCGTCGACAGCGTGTCAAGGGCGCCGTCAGTCACGTCCTGCGAACTCGTCGGTTCCTTTCGAGCCCCGTTTTCACGGGTGCCGTTGCCAAAAATTTTCGATACCAGCGACATTCTGCCTGCTGTCTCACCTCAGCGGGATTTGCCCAACGAGCGCCGTCCACGCCGGCGGCGCGCGGTACGCTCTCAAACCTGTTATCGGCCGTCTGCGGCTGATCTGAAGCCGGCTGTGCCTCCGGCGCCAGCGCTGGCACGGCCGGGCACGCAACAGTGAGCCATAAAAACCAGATATGGGAAATATTAGGGGCCATATTGCTGTTTATGGGCTAAATCGCCTATATTGGGTTAAATCGGGTCAGCCGGAGACCAGCAATGAACGCAGGCGACAAGACGATCCTGGTTGTCGACCAGGACCCGGTGCTCGCAGAACACTTAAAGGAGCTGATCGAGTTCATGGATTCGCCGTCGGTCGTCACTGCCGAACCGGCGGACTGGCGGGAGCGCCTCGGCCAGCGGCGTCTCGAGGCGCTGTTCGTCGGCCCGGATCTGACGGCCGATGACGTTTCGGTGCTGCTCAGTGACCTCAGATCCGTCGATCCCAACGTGCCGATCGTCATGATGCACGGCGATACCGAATGACGCCGGACGACCTGCAAAGCCGATTTCCCTGGGCCAGGCTGCATTTACTCGACTATCCGCTGCGCCTCGACGCCCTCGGCGCTGTCCTCGAAGAAATTCGCGCATCACACAGCCTCGTGCGCGACGACAATCGCGCCACCAGCGATGAGCGGCTCATCGGAGCCAGCAGCGACATGCAGACGGTGCGCCTGCTCGTCGAGAAAGTTGCGCCGTCGCCAGCGACGGTTTTGATCACGGGCGAATCGGGCACCGGCAAGGAAGTCGTCGCTCGACGCATTCACGAGTTGTCCGGGCGCGACGGGCCTTTTATTGCGGTGAATTGCGGAGCGATCCCCGAACACCTGCTCGAAAGTGAACTCTTCGGTCACGAGCGCGGCGCGTTTACCGGCGCTGTAACCGCGCGTGCGGGTCGCTTCGAACAAGCCAGGGGCGGCACATTTTTTCTCGATGAAATAGGCGATATGCCGTCGGTCATGCAGGTCAAGCTACTGCGGGTTCTCGAGGAGCGGGTGATCGAAAGGGTTGGCGGCAACAAGAGTATTTCGGTCGACATACGCCTGGTTGCGGCGACACATCGCGATCTGCCGACACGCATCGAGGAAGGGCGATTCAGGGAGGATCTTTATTATCGCCTCAGCGTATTCCCGATTGAAATCTCGCCGCTCAGACAACGACCTGATGACGTGCCGGCGCTGATTGACGAATTCGTGCGTCGCCTGCAGCGGCAGAAGTCGGTTACGCTTTCGTTTACCGACGCCGCCATCGAGCGGCTGCAGCGATACCACTGGCCAGGCAACGTCCGCGAACTTGCCAACCTGATCGAGCGCCTTGCCGTCACCCGGCCTGACGGCGTGGTGGACGAGCTGCATTTACCGTGGCCGATTGTTGACGAGAAATCGCCGCTGCCGGAGGTGCTGGATTCGACGCTGGTGGCGTCGCCGGTCACGCTTCCGAGTCACGGTATCGATCTCAAGAAACACCTGGCCGGTATCGAACGCGACATGATCGAACGAGCGCTTGCCGAATCGAATGGGGTTGTGCAGCATGCTGCAAAACTGCTTGGAATCGGGCGCACGACGCTGGTCGAAAAGATCCGGCGGTACGATATCCACGACTGATTTTTTTTACTCTTCTCACTTGCAGCTCGCAAAGTCCGCTGATCAGACCGTTTGCGGCAGCTTTTTGCCGCAATTCGGACAGCAGCCGGCATCCTCGAACTCTCTCAGCGCGGCGCTGACCATACGTTCGTCGAGTATCTGGCTGGCCGTATGGCGGCTGAGGCCGAGGTTAACGCGTAATTCCTCGAGATCGCGGATTTCTTCGTCGTCCAGCACGCCATCGTCCCATGCTTGATCGGCGCGATTCTGATACTTGCGTTCGCGGATTTTCAGCTGCTGGCTGTAGCCCGAGGCCAGGATACTCGTTGGCAGGGCGACCATGCCGATACCGATAACCGTAATCAGCGCACCGAACACCTTGCCGCCATTGGTTACCGGGGTAACGTCACCGTAACCGACAGTCGTCAGCGTCGAAAATGCCCACCACATGGCCGCGGGGATACTGCCGAAAGCCACCGGCTGCGCGGCGCGTTCGAAATAGTACATGCCCGATGCCGCGAGCAGCATGACTGTAACGAGAATCAGAAAAGACGCGAGCAGTGCGCGGCCGTTCTCCGTCATCGTCACGATCAACATGTTCATGGCGACCGAATAGCGCGTCAGCTTCAGAACCCGCAATAAGCGGAATGCACGAAGGAATCGCATGTCGACGGTGCCGAATGCGCCAAACGTCAGCAGGTAGAAGGGCAGAATGGCCAGCAGGTCGACAATTGCGTGAAATGAGATGATGTAGCGGAAGCGGGCATAGACCGGGTGCATCGATTGCCGCTCGTCCATTTCGACCGCGCTCCACACGCGGAGCAGGTATTCCACCGAAAATACGGCAACGGTAAAAACCTCGAACCAGTAGAGCCCGGCGCGCAATTGCACCTCGATTGCAGGCACGGATTCCAGAATGATCGCAATGACGCTGGCGGCGATCAGCGTGATCAGCGCCAGGTCTACGGCGCGGCTGGTCTTGTCGTCCTCTTTCGCCGTTTCGAGAACACGGAAAACGAACCGCCGCATGGACGCGTCGTGCGACGCGTCCCGATCCGCCTCGATCGCCGTGTACGAGCGCTGATGCATGAGAAGAACTTGCGGCCGTCAATACCCATGCTAACGGCGTCAAGGCGCCGAACTTTAACGAGCTTACGGCATCGTCAGGCGCTGAGCTCGGCTTCGTCGTTCGCGCAGTGCAGGAAGTTGTCGGGTTGCCGTGCGAGGATCGGCCCGTATTGGTACAGGGTGGCAAGCGCGCGCAGAAACGCCCGGCGCCCGCCGTCAGCCAGCTTGCCAATGATGAATTCCAGCGGTCGAGCCGAGAACATCGTTGCCGCGCCCTCGTCGAGCTCGCCGCTGTCCAGCATTGCCTCGGATGCCTCGCTGGTCAGCAGCACCACCGGTACCGGGGAACGCTGGCTGCCGAACGCGACCGACTTGACGGCACGGCAAACGGCGGCATCCACGCTGGCGAAATCACACAGCACGAGGTCCGGCGTGACGGTGGAGCCGTCCCGGGACTTTTGTCTGAGAAAAGCCCGGGCGCCTGTCGTCAGCGGAACTCGGTAAATGGAGCAGGCAACGCCGGCATCGCGGACGGCGCGACGCAAGAGGGCGATTCGGTAACGATCATCGGCAATCAGCACGATTGTGATCGGCGACTGGCTGTCTCTGGGCATGCACTTTCTCCGTAAGGACCCTGTTTCCGGACGTCAGAACGTCAAATGTCCGTTTCTGTGCTTTTGCGACCAAAAGAGCTGCAGATACCGTGCCAATCTTACATATTCCGGTTTTTTTCTTTTTTTATGTATATGATTCAATAACTTATATATATCCTTGATTTGTAACAATAAATCGGTCGCGATCAAAAAGTCGCGACATGTCGCCGGAGTCGCGAAATATCGTGACTTTTGCCCTCCGGGCGTGTAGAAAGAATCCTAGTGCCGGCTACAAATTCAGGAATATCAGCGGGTTGTCATATCGATAAGGCATAAGCAATGCCCGGACCGGAAACATTGCTCGGCTTGGCAGACATCGTCATCCTGGCGCTGGTCGTCCTGTTGATGCTGTACATGGTCTATCAGCAGGTCCGTATCCCGCTAAAATCGTCGCCCGGCCGCACGGTCATGATGGTCGGCCTATTTCTTGCCGCCGCGTTCCAGTTTGCCGAACGCTACACGCTGCACCCGATACTGGAAATTGTCTCTATCGAGGGCGACGCCGACACGCTGCCTGACTGGGTTTTCTGGGTCGCGTCTCGCGCAGCGGTCGTGTTGATGCTCGTCGGCATCTTCGCGGCGTTTCGGCAGACCGTGCAAATGGAGCGGCGCGCGCTGGTTACGACGCAGGCCGCCCGCGTGGCGGAATCCCAGGCACTGAAATCCGAAGAACGCTTTCGCAGCCTGTTCGAAACGCAGTCGAATCCCGTTTACTGCTATACGTTCGACCCGCCGATGCCGGTTTCGCTGCCGGTCGACGAACAGGTTCATCGCAGTCTCGATGCGATACTGACCGATTGTAATGACGCCTTCGCTCGTGAGCTCGATTGCGAAAAAGCAGCCGATGTCATCGGAACCCGCAAGTCGTTGCTCGACAGTACCAAGGACGTACAGTCACACAGCAAATACATCAGCGACTTCGCCGCATCCGGCTACCGCCTGTCGGATTATGAGCTCGTTTACACAGACCCGAGCGGAGAGGATCACGCAATCAGCATTAACGCGACCGGAATTATTCGCGACGGCTGCCTCGTGCGTATGTGGGGTGTTGAGCGCAGTATTCTCGATGCGCGCCGCACCGCATCGGCGCTGAATCGTCGTCGCGAATATCAGGCAACGATGGCCGCGATCTCGTCCCGGCTGGTCAAGTCGCAGTATGACGATGCCGATGCTGTCATGGTCGACTGCCTGCGCGACATCTGTAAGTACATCGGCGGTAACCGCATTACGCTGAGCTGGATCGATCTCGAGAGCCGCACTGGGGAAGTGCTGTATACCTGGCACGAGGGCGACAAGGCGATGATCTACGCAATCGACGAGACGCGTTTCCCGTATCTCAGCAAACAGCTGCTGCAGAATGAGCCATTGTGCATTTCCAGGCTCGACGAATTGCCGCAGGAAGCCGCCGCGGACCGGCAGATCCTGCAATCGGCGGGCATGAAATCATTCCTGTTCCGGCCGCTCGCGATCGCCGGCGACATCGTCGGATTGCTGACGATGGGAAACGACGTTGAGGTTTGCGACTGGGCGGCCCAGGATCTCGAGGATCTGCAGGGTTTCGGAGAATTGATCGCAAACTTCGTCATGCGCATGCGCCAGCGTCAGGCGCTTGATGCCGCTCTTGACGGCCTGCACCGGGCGACGGAAAGGCTGGAGGCGGAAAACGTCTACCTGCGCACAGAGATCAAGCTGAACCACGACTTCGAGGAGATTGTCGGTGAGTCCGACGCGCTGCGGCGTTCATTGCGGATGGTGGAGCAGGTCGCCGACACGTTGACGCCGGTCCTGATCCTCGGTGAGACCGGCACCGGCAAGGAGCTGGTCGCGCGTGCGCTGCACGAGCACAGCTCACGACGGCACCGGCCGCTGGTCAAGGTCAATTGCGCAGCATTGCCCGCCAACCTGATCGAGTCGGAGCTGTTCGGTTACGAGAAAGGTGCGTTCACCAGTGCCGACGCGTCCAAGCGCGGCCGATTTGACCTCGCACATGGCAGTACGCTTTTTCTTGACGAGATCGGAGAAATTCCGTTCGAA
>JBFIQH010000202.1:0-5491 GCA_041609735.1 Woeseiaceae bacterium
ACCAATCAGCTTGTCGACGGCGAGTGTTGCGACGGCGGCATCCAGGTCCTCGCGTCGTACGGGCAGCAACAGTGTCACGGTGTCCCTTACCAGCTCAACGAGGGTGCCGCCGCTTCCCAGTAGCAGCGTCAAGCCGAAAACGGGATCTCGGCTGACACCGACAATCAATTCAGCGACCACGGGTGAGAGCATTCTCTCGACAAGAAACCGCTGCGTATGTACCGCAATCTTGTCGCAGGCGTCCAGCAGTTGCATTTCGTTCCCGATATCCAGGACAACAGCACCGGTGTCGCTCTTGTGCAGCAGATCGCCGGACAAAGCCTTCAGAACCACCGGGTAACCGAGACGCCGTGCGACGCTCGCGACCTCTTCCTGTGTGCCGACGGCGCCATCCGGGACGGTGACGCCGAAGGTGGCCAGCGCGCGCTTGCTTTGCCACTCGTCGAGCGTCACCACGGCGCCAAGCGCGGGCGCAGACGGCCTCACCGGAACAATATCGGCACTCGTCGACTGCGCCGCGCCGATCCGCGCTGCAGCGCGGATCGCAAACAGGCAGTCCTCAATGCCCTGCATCGCTGCTATACCGGCGGCCTTGAGCCGGTCCCGTGCCGCAGCCGGCATCGTTTCCGGCAGCGAGGCGACGATGACCGCCCGCTGTCCCGTCGCGTCGATGGCCCTCATCAAGGCCTGTTCTGTGATACGCCAGCTCGTGTCGTCGTTCGCGCTACCGGACGGATAGTCGAGCACGAGAACGGTGCACGCATAGGCATTGTCGAGAAACGCCTCGAAACACCGGCCGAGTTTGTCGATGTCGCCCCAGATGTACAGGTGATAGTCGAGCGGGTTGGCGACGGCGACATTGGGGCCGAGTATTGCGGCAAGTTTCTCGGCCGACGTGGCGGACAGCGTCGGCGTGGCGAGCCCGAGTCGGGCTGCATTGTCCGCAACGATTGCCGCGTCGCCGCCCGAGCAACTCAGGGAGCCGATGTCAGCACCAGGAAGGACACCGACGACCGACAGAAATTTCAGCGTTTCGAGGAACTGTGACAATGTGTCGCAGGCGGCAATGCCGCACCGTGCGAAAAGTGCCTGGTAAAGCTTCGGTCCGCCGGCCAGCGAGCCGGTGTGAGTTCTGGCGATTTCTGCGCCCAACGGCGAGCGGCCGTTCTTGAAGGCGACCAGTGGAACGCCCTTGCGCAAGGCTGTAATGGCCGCGCGCGAAAACGCGGCGACGTCGTCGATACCCTCGATCAGCAGTCCTATAGCCGAAACCCGGCCGTCCCGGAGCAAGGCTTCGATGTAATCGTGAACTCCCAGTACGCTGCAATTACCGACGGAAATCACGTACGCGAGATCGAGGCCGCGCTGTTGCATTGTCAGGTTGATCGCGATGTTGCCGCTTTGCGAAATGATTGCGACACCCTTTTCGCAGTGCCTGCCGCCGTGCTGGTCCGGCCAGAGCGCAATGTTGTCGAGATAATTCAGGTAGCCATGGCAATTGGGCCCCATGACAGCCATATGGCCGGCCGCCTCCCGTAACTCACGTTCGAGTGCGAGCCCGTCGCCGTCCGTTTCGCCGAATCCAGCGGCAAAGCAGACGGCACCCGGCGCGCCGATTGCCGCCAGTTCGCGCACGAGGTCGAGCGTTGCCAGAGGCGGGGCCGCGATAAAGCTGGCATCCGGCAGCGCAGGCAAATCCTCAATGCGCGGCACGCACGGCACCCCGCCCAGTTCGCTGCGTCGGGGGTTAACCGCATAGAGCTCGCCGCCAAAGCCGATGCCGCGGCACTGGCGAACGACTTCGGCGGCGCTGTCACCGCCGATGACGGCGATTCGTGCGGGCTGCAACAATCGAGCGAGCGCCTGTACCTTGTCCATGCGAGGCGGTGGGCGCTATTTGCCCTTCCAGACGGGGTCGCGTTTTTCGGCGAACGCGCGCGCTCCCTCGAGCTGGTCTTCACTCGTATACAGCGTGGCGACAGTCTTGAATTCGCTGTGCGTGATTTTTCTGAGCGCATCCAGAAAACGCATGTTCTCTGCTTCCCGAACAATTTCCTTGATGGCCGCATACACCAGTGGCGGGCCGGACTCGACAAGCTTCGCTATTTCCAACGCACGCTCGCGCAGCCGTTCCGTGGTAACGATTTCGTTGACGAATCCCCAGCGGTGCGCCTCGGCGGCATCCAGCCAGCGGCCCGTCAGCAGCATTTCCATCGCGATGTGGTAGGGAATGCGCTTCGGCAACTTGATCGACGCCGCATCGGCGACGGTTCCGGACCGTATCTCGGGCAGCGCAAAGCGCGCATGGTCGGCCGCTAGGATGATGTCCGCACACAGCGCGATTTCCAGCCCGCCACCGCAACAAATGCCGTTGACGGCACAAATGACCGGCTTGTTGAAATCTTCCAGTTCCTGGATTCCGCCGAAGCCGCCGACCCCATAATCGCCGTCGACTTGTTCGCCACCCGCCGCGGCTTTGAGATCCCATCCGGCCGAGAAGAATTTTTCGCCGTTGCCGGTAAGGATCGCGACGCGCAGCCCCGGGTCGTCGCGGAATTCCGTGAACACCCTGCCCATCTCGCGGCTCGTGGCTCGGTCTATCGCATTGGCTTTCGGCCGGTCGATGACGACCTCGAGTATGCCGCCATCGACGCGGGTCTTGATCGGAGATTCATTCATAAGGCTTCATGCTCTCGCTGCTCAGGACTCGAGTGGCCGCAATAACTCGCGGCTGATGATGTGGCGCTGTATTTCCGACGTGCCATCCCAGATACGCTCGACGCGTGCGTCGCGCCACAGGCGCTCGAGCGGCAGGTCGTTCATGAGTCCCATACCGCCGAAAATCTGCAGCGCCTCGTCGGTGACGCGCGCCAGCATCTCGGTAGCATAGAGCTTGGCGCTGGCGACTTCGCGGTTGAACGGCAGCTTGTTGTCGACTCGCCAGGCTGCGGACAGCGTCAACCAGTCCGCAGCGTCGATTTCGGTGACCATGTCGGCCAGCTTGAATGACACGCCCTGGAACTTGCCGATTGTCTTGCCGAACTGCTTGCGCGTCGCCGCATGCGACATCGCGAGGCCCAGTGCACGGCGTGCGCGACCGACGGACATTGCCGCCACCGTCAGCCGTGTCGCATACAACCACTCGTTAGCGAGCGCGAAACCCTGGTGGGGTTTGCCGAGCATTTGTGCGGCCGGTAGCCGGCAGTCGTCGAAATTCAGAATACAGTTGTGATATCCGCGATGAGACACCGATTGATAGCCTTTGCGAATTTCGAAGCCGGGCGTGTCACGGTCAACCAGGAAGCAACTGATTTTTTTCTTCGGCCCTTGCGGTGTCGGCTCTTCGCCCGTGGCGACGAATACGATTACGAAGTCGGCGATATCCGCATGGCTGATGAAATGTTTGGTGCCATTGATAACCCAGTCGCCGCCGTCGGCTACGGCGGAACATTTCATGCCGCGTATGTCCGAGCCAGCATCGGGTTCAGACATTGCAAGGGCATCGAATTTTTCGCCACGCACCGCGGGGAGCAGGTAGCGCTCGCGCTGCTCGCCCGCGCATGCGGCCAGAATGCCCGACGGCCTGCCGAAGAATACCGAGAGCGCCATCGATGCACGTCCGAGTTCGCGTTCGAGTAAGGTGAAATCGAGCTGGCTGAGCCCACCGCCCCCGACGTCTAGCGGCATGTTCGCGGCAAAAAAGCCGAGATCCCGGCATTTTCGCGCGATTTCGAGTCCCAGTTCCCTGTCCACCATGCCGCTGCGCTCAACCTCGGCCTCGTGAGGGTACAGCTCGTTTTCAACAAACGACCGCACAGTGTCGACGATCATTTGCTGTTCTTCGGTTAATGCGAAATCCATAGTCCGAGCCCTATTTTCGTTGCCCGACGTGGCGGCCGGCCGAGCCTGGACGCGGCAACGTTTCGTGCAGCCGCGCAAGTTGCATCAGCGATTTTGTTGCAGCAGCTTCAGCGGCGGTAACCCGGCCGGACTGCATGTCGACGTGCAGATACATTGCTTCGAGCGATGCCAACAAGCGGTCGTCCGCAGCGGCATGCAGGCGATAGAAGACGTGCAAGCGCTTGGCATCGGCCATCAGGATCTGCACGGTAGTGTACATCGCCTCGTTAACGGCAACTTCATCTATGAACTGTGTGTGAGTTTCCGCCGTGTAGTAGCTGTTGCCCGCGGCTACGTAATCATCGTGCAGTCCGACACGCCGCAGCAGAGCTTCGCAACAATCGCTGAACACCTGCACGTACCGGAATTCGGTCATATGCCCGTTGTAGTCGATCCATGCGGGCAATACCGTCAGATCGAACAGCTTCAGCGGCGCCGCGATGTCCGGCTGCAGCGAGTCCGCGCTGGTGGTTGCGAGGTACCGGTCGTGGGCATTCAACACCTGCCCGGCACCCCAGTCGCGCTCCTTCAGAACGCGCAGTATGCCAACGAGATTCCGGTCGCGAATGCGTTCCAGGTCGCGCAGCGTGCGCTCGCCCGATTGGGCGTCGGACTGGGATGCAATTTTTTTCACCAGCGCCTCGTCCAGGTCCGGAACGTCGGTAAGTCGGGACCAGGGCCAGGCGAGCGCCGGACCGAACTGGCGCAGGAAATGGGCCATGCCTTGCTCGCCGCCCGCAAGGCGGTAGGTTTCGAAAAGCCCCATTTGCGCCCAGCGCAAACCGAAACCGAGGCGTATTGCGTCATCGATCTCCGCCGTCGTAGCGATGTCGTCCCGGACGAGCCAGAGCGCTTCCCGCCATACGGATTCGAGCAGCCGATCGGCAATGTGCGCGTCGATCTCGCGACGCAGGACAAGCGGCCGCATGCCGAGCGACGTCAAGATGTCGGCGGCATGACCGCCGCCAGCGTCATCATCGGAATCGGCGACGACGATTTCGACCAGCGGCAACAGGTAGACGGGATTGAACGGGTGCGCGACGATAATTGGCCGCTCGACGTCATGCTGCAGGTCGCTTGCCTTGAACCCCGACGTAGATGATGCAATGACCGCGCCTGGATCCGCGTGGCGGGCGATCTCCGCCAGTACGGCATGCTTGACCTGGAGGTCTTCCGGAACGCTTTCCTGGATCCAGCCTGCGCCGCGCACGGCCGCGGCCGGCGTATCGGCAAAGTCGAGTTCGCCCTCGGCAGGCATCGGAGCGTCGGCCAGTGCCGGCAGCGATTGCCGAGCGTTGTCGATGATGGCGGCAATTCGCTGCTCTGCGTTCGGGTGCGGATCGTAGACCGATACGTCCCATCCGTGCAGCAGGAAGCGCGCAGCCCATCCGCCACCGATAACACCGCCGCCGACGATCGCGGCTTTGCGGCGGGTGTCGGGGGCTGCTATCACCGCGGCGCTCGCTTGGTCAATTGCAGCTTCTCGCGCACGTCGGCGGGCGACAGGACTTTCGCACCCATGGCCTCTATGATTGTGACCGCGCGCTCCACCAGCTGCGCATTGGTTGCCAGCACGCCTTTTTCGAGATAC
>JBFIQH010000203.1:0-5474 GCA_041609735.1 Woeseiaceae bacterium
ACGAAAGGGCCACTGTATTCAGCGTTCGTCGAGGCCGCACAACAGGCCGGTTACCCATATACCGATGACCTGAACGGGTATCAGCAGGAAGGCTTCGGTCCGATGGACCGCACCACCCGCAACGGCATACGTAATTCGACATCGATCGGCTACCTGCGCCCTGCGCGCGGACGAAAAAACCTCCGCGTTCTGACAACAGCCTGCGCACGACGGATTTTACTGAGCGGCGACACTGCCCAAGGCGTTGAGTTTACGCATCGCGGCCAGACCAGGCGGGCGATCGCGAGACGTGAAGTCATACTTTGCGGCGGCGCAATCAATTCACCGAAGCTGCTCATGCAATCTGGCATCGGCCCCGGCGACCATCTGCGCGAGATGGGCGTATCGCCCGCTCACCACCTTGCTGGCGTCGGCGAGAATTTACAGGATCACATCGAAATTTACGTGCAAATGGAATGTCTGCAGCCTGTATCCATCTACCGCTTCTATAATTTTTTCGGCAAGGCGTTCGTCGGTGCGCAATGGCTGCTGACCCGCGGCGGCATCGGTGCGAGCAACCAGTTCGAGGTTGGCGGTTTCATTCGGAGCCGCGCGGGCATCGAGCATCCGAACCTGCAATTTCACTTCTTTCCGATGGCCGTTCGATACGATGGCACGAGTCCGAACAAAGCGCATGGATTCCAGGTGCATGTGGGTCCGATGCGATCCCGGAGTAAAGGCAGGATCACGCTGAAATCCGCCGATCCCGACGCGCCCCCGAAGATCCTGTTCAATTACATGAGTACGGCCGAAGACTGGGAAGAATTTCGCAGCGCGGTACGGTTAACGCGCGAAATATTTCAGCAAGATGCGTTTGCGCCGTACCGCGGACGCGAACTGTCGCCAGGCGCGGAGATCGCGAACGATGCGGACATCGATAGATTCGTCGCCAGCGCGGTCGAGTCGTCCTACCATCCCTGCGGCACCTGTAAAATGGGCAGCGACGACAGGTCGGTCGTCGATGAGGAATGCCGGGTACACGGCCTGCAGCGCCTGCGCGTCGTGGACTCATCAATCATGCCGTCAATCGTCAGCGGCAACCTGAACGCGCCGACCATCATGATCGCGGAAAAAGCCGCCGACCTGATTGCCTCACGGCCTGCTCTGCCGCCCGCCGATGTGCCGGTGTACCGCGCCGTCGATTTCGAGCGCCGGCAGCGATAGGGCGGTACCGTCAATCGACCGGAACGCGCCTGATGAGTGAATCAATCGGCGGCGAGTTCCGTCAAGGCCTGGTAGGTGGCCACCTTCATATCGAAGCGTAGCGGCCACGGCGAACGCATCAGCTGCACCATCGCGATGCCGATGATCCCTTCCTCCGGGTCTATCCAGAACTGCGTTCCGGCCGCTCCGCCCCAAGACAGTTCGCCCATCGATGAAATCGACGGTGTGATGCCGGGGTTCGTAATGACGCCGAACCCCAGCGCCATGCTCTGCCCCGGATAGAAATCGTCGCTCGGATACTCGCCACGACCCACGGCGCGTAATTCCGGAGTCAGATGGTCGGCTGACATGTATCTGACCGTCTTCGGCCCCAGAAGACGAACGCCGTTGTAAAGGCCGCCATTCCTGACCATTTCGCAGAATTTCAGGTAGTCGGCAGCCGTCGATACGAGGCCGCCACCGCCCGAGAAGAAGCTGACATCGAAGACATCCCGCCGATATTCATCGGGCAGCAGCACCGCCGCATTGAGTTCATAATCCCAGACTTGAATGCTGGCCAGCCGATGCCGCTTTTCCGGAGGCACAGAAAAAAACGTGTCGTGCATGTCCAGCGGCTCGAAAATGCGTTCATGAAGAAAACGCTCGAGGGTCTGCCCGCTGAGGCGCTCGACGACGGCTCCCAGCAGGTCGGATGCGACGCTGTAGTGATAGCGCGTTCCGGGTTCGAATCGCAACGGCAGGCTAGCGAGCTTGTCAACGAATTCGTCGAGGTCGTGGCTGTCCATTAACTGCGCCTCGGCGTACAGCTCGTCGACCGGGTTGTCCAGTGTCGTCCCGTAGGTCAGGCCCGCGGTGTGCGTAAACAGCTGCCCCATCCTCATGGGCGACGCGGGTGCGACGAGCTCACCGTCTTTCAGGATTTTCTGGTTCGCGAACTGCGGCAAGTGCATCGTGACCGGATCCGTCATCTGAAACTTGCCTTCCTCGTACAGGATCAGCGCCGCAACGGCCGTGATCGGCTTGGTCATGGAGTAGATCCGGAACAGGGTGTCGATCTCGATCGGCTTGTCGTTGTCGACGCCGTATTTACCGTGCGCCTTTTTGTGAACGATCTTTCCGTCCCGGGATACCATGGTAACGATGCCCGGATAGTTGCCGTTCTCCACGTAACGATCTGTCAGCGCATCTATCTTTTCGAGGCGCTCACTGGACATGCCGACTTTCTCTGGCCGAATCTGTGGCAACGGTGCGCCGGGCTCGCGCGGGACGGCGGTCAACGGAAATACCAGGAGCAACGCAAAAATGGCGAGCATCGATTTCATCGGCATAAATCCCGGGGACGCGAATGGCCCGCTCACTTTCAATTAACGCCAAAATGATGTCAACTCGACAATCATGAACGGCATTCCCCTGATCGATATTTCCGCGCTGTTTGGTGCGAATGAGCCGCAACGGCAGGCCACCGAAGCGCAGTTCGCCGGCGCATGCCGTGATATCGGGTTTGCGATCGTTATTGGTCACGGCATACCGCCCGGGGTCATGCAGCGCGTCCGCAAGTTGGTGATCGGGTATTTCGCGCGCCCGCTCGAGAATAAAATGACGGACGTTATCAGCAAGGATAATTATCGGGGTTACATACCACTCGGATTTTTTACGCCAAACGCGGCTGGTGCAGCCGATGCCTACGAAGGTTACAAGCTGCATCGGGAAACGAGCGCACAGGACCCCATCTGTTCCGCCTGTACACTGTATGGGCCGAACAAGTGGCCGTCGCGACAGATTCGGGAAGCGGTGCTCGATTATTGGCGGCATTGTGATCGCGTCGCCGGGGCGTTGCTGGAAGCGTTGGCGCTGTCCCTCGGAGTCGACCCCGGGATACTGCGCGCCGCATTCGATGAGCCGCTGACCAACATGACGCTGCTGCATTATCCGCCGCAGGCCCCTGGCGAGAGCGGTTTCGGGATTCATCCGCACAAGGATACCGATGCACTGACGATACTGGCGCCGGATCCTGTCGGCGGCCTGCAGGTCCGGGGTCGTGGGCAATCGGACTGGATTGACGCGCGGGCCCCGGACAATGCGCTGATCGTCAATATCGGCGATCTTCTCGAAGTGTGGTCGGGAGGCCGGTATGTTTCGACACCGCACCGGGTTATCAACAACAACGGTTCGGATCGTTACAGTTTCCCTTATTTCGCGGTACCGCGATTCGACGTTTGCGTGGCGCCATTGCTGCCGCCGGCCGAATCAGTCCGGCGGCGCGAAATTCATGTCGGCGACGCGTCGCGAGCTATCTGGTACAGCAATTGGCCGGATGCCGCGCCAATCGATCCCTGTTACGATCCTGCGGTACCCTGACAATGGCTCTGGTTCGCCCGCGCCGACGGATGTTTTTTGCATGATTACGATATGACAATGTCGCCAGCTACCACTCCTGACCAGCCGACGACATTCCAACGCTATGTGCAACTCGCTGTCCTCGTCGTCGTTGCGGGCGCCATTTACCCACTCATTTACCTGCGACAGAACTTCGAGGTCACCATACTCGACTCGTTCGGCATCACGGCAACCGAACTGGGCCAGAGCTATGCGATGCTCGGCGTGCTGTTCGTGGTCACTTACGTCCCGAGCGGCTGGCTCGCTGATCGGGTACAGCCCAGATTGCTGATGTCATTTTCGCTGGCCTTTGCGGGTGTACTCGGCATCTGGTTTTCGACGATGCCATCCTTCGAATCCGTGCGCATCATATTTGCGGGTTGGGGGCTAGCCACCGGGCTGACGTTCTGGGCTGCATTGATCAAGGCAACGGCGTTGCTCGCCAAGCCAAACGAGCAGGGACGTTTCTTCGGCATACTCGACGGCGGACGCGGACTCGTCGAAGCGGTTCTCGCAACCATCGCGATCGGCATGTTCGCCTACTGGATCGACAGCCTGGACCAGCCGCCTGCAGCAGCATTGCGCAAGGTCATCTGGTTCTATGTATCGTTCATGCTGGTGCTGTCACCCATCGTATTGTTTGTCGTCAAGGACAATCGGCGTGACGATGACCCGGACCCGCAGGCGGCCACGGCGGAAAACCGATTTTTCGACGATCTGATGCGGATCGCCCGGCGGGAAGAGGTGTGGCTGTGCGCATTCTGTATCCTGGCGGGATACCAGTTGTTCTGGGCGACGTATTCGTTTTCGGCGTATATGCAGAACCATTATGGACTGAGCGCGATTGCTGTTGGGTCGATCACTGTTGCGAAGCTCTGGATGCGCCCGATCGGCGCCGCCGCCGCAGGTTTTGCCGGTGACTTCCTCGATCGCGAGCGAGTGCTTGCCATACTGTTGCTGCTCGCCGCGATCTCGCTGGCCGGACTCAACGTGCTGCCGGCAGGTGCCGGCACGGTCGTCTTGCTGGCCATGGTCATGATCATCGGCATTCTGACCTATGCCGTGCGCGGTATCTTCTGGTCAACACTCGAAAGCTGCAAGTTGCCGGACCGCATCAAGGGGCTGGCGATAGGCATGATTTCGCTGATCGGTTATTCGCCCGACATCTACCTGCCGTTGATCAACGGCGTATTGCTCGATAATTTTCCGGGCCGCGTTGGCTACAGCATCTATTTTTACGGTATCGCCGTCGTGGGCCTGCTTGGCGCGCTGGCCGCATGGCGGCTCAAGATTGTCGTCGCTGCCAAGGTGCCGGCGAGCGGTTTCTCGAACGTTGCGGGCGAACGAGCAGGCTAGGGCGGCGATCGGTGCACGCGCAGCACGGCATCCGCCGCAACGGCCGCGTCGGGCATCAGCAGTAACGGATTGACGTCGAGTTCCTCGAGCGTCGCGGCATTGCCGGTCGCGTATGCGACGATGGCTTCGATCGCGTCCAGCATTGCTGCGCGGTCCGCCGCGGGAGCGCCGCGATAACCACCAATCAGCTTGTCGACGGCGAGTGTTGCGACGGCGGCATCCAGGTCCTCGCGTCGTACGGGCAGCAACAGTGTCACGGTGTCCCGCACCAGCTCAACGAGGGTGCCGCCGCTTCCCAGTACCAGCGTCAAGCCGAATACGGGATCTCGGCTGACACCGACAATCAATTCAGCGACCACGGGTGAGAGCATTTTCTCGACGAGAAACCGTTGCGTATGTACCGCAATCTTGTTGCAGGCGTCCAGCAGTTGTTTTTCGTTCCCGATGTCCAAGACAACAGCACCTGTGTCGCTCTTGTGCAGCAGATCGCCGGACAAAGCCTTCAGAACCACCGGGTAACCGAGACGCCGTGCGACGCT
>JBFIQH010000204.1:0-5462 GCA_041609735.1 Woeseiaceae bacterium
TCGGTCGTGTTCGGCGGCATCCTGCTGTCACTCGGACACATCCTGATGGCGGTGGAGGGCTATCAGGCGATGTTCTACGCTGCCGGCACGACGCTGACCGAGAACCTGACGCTCGCGTCGGGCGAGGTGCTCACCGCGGGCACGGTGCTCCTGGAAGACATCACGATGCGTGATACAGGAGCACTCAAGGTCTTCTATTTCGCGCTCGCGCTGATCGTCATGGGCGTCGGTTACCTGAAGCCGAACATCTCGACGATCGTCGGCAAGCTGTATTCGCAGGACGACCCGCGGCGCGACTCCGGCTTCACAATTTTTTACATGGGCATCAACATCGGCTCCTTCACGGCGACGTTGCTGTGCGGCTGGCTCGGTGAGACGTATGGATGGAAGTACGGTTTCGGCGCTGCCGGCATCGGCATGATCGTGGGCCTGTTTACGTTCCTGTACGGCCAGAAGTACCTGATGGGACACGCCGAGCCCGCGGATCCCGGCAAGCTCGAAAAGCCGCTCCTGGGCCCGCTCAACACCGAATGGTCGATCTACCTGCTGAGCCTGCCGGTCCTCGGCGTGCTGTGGTTGCTGGTGCAGAACGAGCCGGTCGTGCTTATTACCCAGAACGTATTCCTGATCATCGCGATCGTCGGCCTTATTCTCTACTCGATGATTCACACCCGTCAGGAACAGAACAATCGTGTGGCCTATGCCATAGCCACTATCGCCGTCGTCTCCGGCATCCTCGCGGTGTTCACGAACCTGCATTCCTTCGAAGTGATGAACCAGTTCGATCAGGCAACCCTCGAGGCGCTGGGAGTGTCCGCGGCTGACATTACGCTGAGCCTCGCCATCGTGCTGATCGTCGGGTTCGTCGTGTACGGCTTCCTGACACACTATTCCGAGGAATTCGGCCGGACGGTCGTGCTGATGATCCTGATTCTCTCCACGATCGTGTTCTGGGCGCTGTTCGAACAATCCGCCGGCTCCATGACCCTGTTCGCCGACCGCGTCGTGGACCGGACAGCCGGCAACATCACCTTCACGGCCGCGCAATTCGGCTCGCTGAACGCCGGCTTCATCATGCTGCTGGCGATCCCGTTCGCGGCGCTCTGGACATGGCTCGCGAAGAAGAACCTTGAGCCGTACACGCCCGTCAAGTTCGGCCTCGGCATCCTGCAGGCCGGCCTCGGCTTCGGCGCACTGGTGGTCGGCGCCCAGTTCCCGAACGAGGCCGGGCAGGTCGCGATGATCTGGCTGGTGCTTGCCTACCTGCTGCACACGACCGGTGAGCTCTGCCTGTCGCCGGTAGGCCTGTCCGCCGTTACCAAGCTGTCCATCGGCAATGTCGTCGGCGTCAGCATGGGCACCTGGTTCCTCGCAACCGCGCTTTCCGAAACCGTCGCCACGCGTCTCGGGCGGCTCGCCGCTATCGATACGGCGGCCGGCGAGACCCAGGACATCGGCGTGGCGCTGGCAACCTACACGAGCCTGTTCGAGTTCCTGATGTGGTTCGGAATCGGTACCGGCATCATCATGATCGTAATTTCGCCGGTGCTGAAGCGCTGGATGCACGGTATTCACTAGCGGTGACGGCCCGGCGGCGAAGGCAGCCGACGGTCGGTCGGCGTCGCCGGAATCGACGGAAAATCCCGACACTCTTCCTGGATATGAACATGAAACGATACGCTCTCATACCGACCACCATCGCGGCGCTCCTTATCTCCGCCTGCGGCGAGCCCGACGAACCGAACGTTTCCGCCGTCGCGACGACGGAAACCGCCGAGGAGTTCGTTGCTCGCGCCAACGAGGAATTTCGCGCAGGCTGGATTGAGCGCGCAGCAGCCGACTGGGTCCGGAGTACCTACATCACGAAAGATACGGCCGTCATCAGCTCGATGGTCGCGCAGCAGTATGCGAAATGGATCAGCGATAGGGTCGCACAGGCCGTACAGTACGACGGTCAGGACCTCGATGCATCAACGCGGCGCACGCTCGACAGACTGAAGACCATTCCCGAGTTACCCACGCCGAGCGATCCGGCGAAGCGCAAGGAACTGACCGAAATCGCAACCGAGCTCGAAGGCCTGTACGGGGCCGGCAAGTACTGCAAGAGCGAAAACGACTGTCGCGACCTGAGGCAGCTCGAAGACGTCATCGCCGAGAGCCGCGATTACGACGAATTGCTCGATGCGTGGGTCGGATGGCGCACGATCTCGCCGCCTATGCGAGACATCTATGCCCGCTACGTCGAGCTCGTTAACGAAGGCGCCGGGGAACTCGGCTTCAGCGACTTCGGCGAGATGTGGCGCTCGGGCTACGACATGAGCGCGTCTGAATTCGAAGTGGAGACAGAACGGCTGTGGCAACAGGTCGAGCCGCTGTACGACGAGCTGCACTGCCACGTTCGCGCCAAGCTCGGTGATTTCTACGGCGAGGACAAAGTGCCGCAGGACGCGCCGATTCCCGCGCACCTGCTCGGCAATATGTGGTCGCAGGGCTGGAGCTTCATCTACGACATCATGGAGCCGTATCCCGACGTCGCGCCGCTCGACGTCGACGCCACGCTGAAGACAAAGAATTACTCGCCGCAGGAAATGGTGCGCTCGGCGGAGAGCTTTTACGTATCGCTCGGCATGGACCGCTTGCCGAAAACCTTCTGGGAACGCTCCATGTTCTCGCAGCCGGCCGATCGTGACGTCGTCTGCCACGCCAGCGCGTGGACGATGGATGGCCAGGACGACCTGCGCATCAAGATGTGCATCAAGCAGACGTTCGACGAGCTGCGCGTCATTTACCACGAGCTCGGACACAACTACTACCAGTGGGCCTACAAGGACCAGCCGCCGCTGTTCTGGGACGGCGCGCACGCCGGCTTTCACGAGGCGATCGGCGATACGATCACGCTGTCGATGACGCCCGAGTACCTCGCCGAAGTCGGCTTGCTGGAGTCTGCCGAGCAGAGTCGCGAGGCCGTGATCAACCGGCAGATGATGCAGGCGCTCGACAAGATCGCGTTCCTGCCGTTCGGCAAACTGATCGACGAATGGCGCTGGCAGGTCTTTTCCGGAGAAGTCACGCCGGATAACTACAACGCCGCTTGGTGGGAGCTGCGGACCAAATACCAGGGCATCGCGCCGCCGGTGCCGCGCTCCGAAGCCGACTTCGACCCGGGCGCAAAGTATCACGTGCCCGCCAACGTCTCGTATACGCGTTACTTCCTTGCCCACATCCTGCAGTTCCAGTTCCAGCAGGCGCTGTGCGAGATTGCCGAGCACGACGGCGAGCTGTACGGCTGCTCCATTTATGGCAGCGAGGAAGCCGGCGAGCGCCTGTGGGCGATGCTCGAGGCGGGTGCCAGCGAACCCTGGCAGGACACGATGGAGAAGCTGACCGGCACGCGGCAGATGGACGGCTCGGCGATCATCGATTATTTCGAGCCGCTGATGGGGTATCTTAAGGAACAGAACGAAGGCCGCAGCTGCGGCTGGTAGTCGCCGTCGCTGACATCGCTTCGGCAGGGGATCGACCAAGAATAACAATAAAGGGAGGACGCGATGTCCGCTGACAAGGCACAAGCTTCCGCCGGCTCATCCGGTTTCCTGGCCACGGTCGAACGGGTCGGCAACAAGCTGCCCGACCCGGCCATGCTGTTTGTCGGCCTGCTGGGCATCGTCTGGTTGTTGTCGTGGTTATTGTCGTACTTCACTTTCGATGTCATCGATCCGCGTTCGGGCGAACCGATCGTCGTCGTCAATCAGCTGACCGGGACGTCCATTACCACCTTCCTGACCGGTCTCGTCACCAACTTCATGTCCTTCGGTCCGGTCGGCACCGTGCTGGTTGCGATGCTCGGTATCGGCGTTGCCGAACACTCGGGTTTTATTACGACCGGCATCCGGGCGCTGTTGAACGTCACGGCAAAATGGCTGCTGACGCCGATGGTCATTCTCGTCGGCATCGTCAGCCACTCGGCAGTCGACGCCGGCTACGTGCTGGTCATTCCGCTCGGCGGCGTCATCTTCTATGCCGCCGGACGACACCCGCTGGCCGGCATCGCCGCGGCATTCGCCGGCGTATCCGGCGGCTTCTCGGCCAACTTCGTGCCGTCGTCGCTCGATCCGTTGCTGCAGGGCCTGACCCAGGGCGGCGCGCAACTGCTAGACCCTGCGATCCAGGTGAACACGCTCAACAACTACTTCTTCACGACCGCGTCGTCGTTGCTGATCGTCGGCCTCGGATGGTGGATCACGGATCGCGTCGTCGAGCCGCGAATCTCGAGTGTCCCCATCGACGGTGACGCCGAAGACCTGCCCGAAATGCACGACCTGAAGCCGGAAGAGCGGCGCGGCCTGAAATGGTCGTTGATCGCGATGGGCCTCGGGCTGGTCCTGCTCGGCCTGTCGATCGCTTTTGACTGGTTGCCGTGGCGTGACCAGAGCGGGGCGCTGGCGAGCTTCAGCGCACCCATCATGCGCTCGATCGTCGCGCTGATCTTCATCTTCTTCCTGCTGCCCGGTATTGTCTTCGGTTACGTGTCCGGGTCGTTCAAGAGCTCGAAGGACATGATCGAGGGCATGACCCATGCGATGCACAGCATGGCCTACTACCTCGTCATCATGTTTTTCATCGCGCAGTTCGTCTATGCGTTCGGCGCCTCGAACCTCGGCACGCTGCTCGCGCTGCAGGGCGCCGCGGCGCTGAAAGCGCTGGGGCTGCCCTCGGCCGTAACGATCGTCGGCATCGTGTTGCTGACCGGCTTCGTCAACCTGTTCATCGGCTCTGCGAGCGGCAAGTGGGGCATGCTGGCGCCGATCTTCGTGCCGATGCTGATGTCGCTGGGCATTTCACCGGACCTGACGCAGGCCGCGTATCGCGTCGGCGACTCGAGCACGAACATCATCACACCGCTGATGCCGTATTTCCCGCTGGTCGTCGTCTACTGCCAGCGCTACGTCAAGGGTACCGGCATCGGCACGCTCGCCGCGATGATGCTGCCCTACTCGCTGTGGTTCATCAGCCTGTGGACGATCTTCCTGCTGGTCTATTACGCGATTGGCCTGCCGCTCGGCATACAGGCAAGCTACACCTATCCACCCACCTAGACGGTTCGCCATGCATGACTTCGAAAAACTCGGCGCCTTTTATCTCGGCAAGCGCTACGACGGTGCGGCGGACACGCTGACCGAGGACCTGGTCCTTTACGACTCGAAGGACCTGACGACCCATGCCGTCATCATCGGCATGACGGGCTCCGGCAAGACCGGGCTCGGCGTCGGCATACTCGAAGAAGCTGCGCTCGATCACATCCCGGTCATCGCGATCGATCCGAAAGGCGACATGGGTAACCTGCTGCTGACGTTCCCGAAGCTGGCGCCGGAGGATTTCCGCCCCTGGATCAACACCCGCGCTGCAACCGACAAGGGGCAGACGCCGGACGAGTACGCCGCCGGCCAGGCCGCGCTGTGGAA
>JBFIQH010000205.1:0-5443 GCA_041609735.1 Woeseiaceae bacterium
ATTGTCGCAGTGGGCGTCGTTAGCCTGTTTGAACTCATGGCTCACGCCGCGCTCACGCGCGGCGCTCCGCTTTACTTCCTTCAAACAGGCTAACGACGCCCACTGCTGCACCGCCGCACGCTGTGCATCCACCACCCGAGTATGCACTGGCGGGTCCAGCAACTCGACATACGCTGAGAATAATCACGCGCGCATCGCGGCGCGTGCATCAGGCAGTCGCGGAGACCGGCAAACCACGCATAACCGGCAGAATCGGCTAGCCGATTCTGCCGGTTATGTAGTCTTCGGTAAGCTTATGTTGGGGGTTCGTGAAGATTTTGTCGGTGTCGTCGACTTCGACGAGATGGCCGAGGTGAAAATAGGCCACCCGCTTCGATACTCGTGCTGCCTGCTGCATCGAGTGCGTGACGATGACGATTGCGTAGTCCTCGGACAACTCGTCGATCAGGTCCTCGATGCGCGCCGTTGCGATCGGGTCGAGCGCCGAGCAGGGCTCGTCCATGAGGATAACCTCGGGATTGACCGCGATCGTCCGCGCGATACACAGTCGCTGCTGCTGTCCGCCTGACAGTCCGGTGCCGGGCTCGTCAAGACGATCCTTTACTTCCTTCAGCAGCCCGGCGCGCTCAAGGCTTCGGTGCACGATATCGTCGAGTTCCGCGCGATCCACAGCGAGACCATGAATGCGGGGACCGTAGGCAACGTTGTCGTAGATGCTTTTCGGGAACGGGTTCGGCTTCTGAAACACCATGCCGACGCGCGCACGCAAGGCAACCGGGTCCAGTTCCTTGCTGTTGATGTCCTGTCCGTCCAGCGTAATCGTGCCGGTGACGCGTGCGGATTCGATCGAATCGTTCATGCGATTCAGGCAGCGCAGAAACGTCGACTTGCCGCAGCCTGACGGACCTATCAACGCGATGACCTGTTTCTTGCCAATTTCCAGCGAGACATTCTGGATTGCGTGATTGTCGTCGTAATAAACGTTGACGTTTTCGGCAACCATGAACGGGTTGTCGCAATGCACGTTGCCGACCGTTTCGTCCGTCAGCTCGATCTTCTGTTTCGAGACGACCATGCGTGCCGGACCGCTGCTGCGCTTTTGCACCACGGTTTCCGGCGGCGCTTCGTCGGACGAACGCGCAGCTTGTTCGTCTGTCACTTCAACCTCTGTCATACGGAGCATTGTCATACAGGATCCTCGCGAGCTCAATCGGCGACGCTACCATTTACGTTCCATTCGCTTGCGAATGATTACCGCGGTCAGGTTCATCAGCAGCAGGAAACCCAGCAGGACGATGATGGCAGCAGAGGTGCGCTCTGCGAAGGCGCGCTCCGGGCTGTCCGCCCAGAGGTAAATCTGTACCGGCAGCGCTGTCGCCGGGTCGGTAAATCTGTCTGGCACGTCGACGATGAACGCAACCATACCGATCATCAGCAGTGGCGCCGACTCACCCAGCGCTCGGCTCATTCCGATGATCGTGCCGGTCAGCATGCCCGGCATGGCCAACGGCATGATGTGATGAAAAACGACCTGCATGCGCGATGCACCGAGTCCGAATGCCGCCTCGCGGATCGATGGCGGCACCGACTGGATCGCGGCGCGTGACGCAATAATGATGACCGGCAGCGTCAACAGCGAAAGCACCAGGCCGCCGACGAGCGGTGCGGAACGAGGCAGCGACATCCAGTTGATAAAGACTGCAAGGCCGAGCAGGCCGAATACGATGGATGGCACAGCCGCGAGGTTGTTGATATTGACTTCGATCAGGTCCGACCAGCGGTTCTTCGGCGCGAACTCCTCCAGGTAGATTGCCGCCGCCACGCCAATCGGAAACGCCAGCACAATGGTGACCAGCAGCATGTAGAACGAGCCCATCAGTGCGCCCTTGATTCCTGCGAGCTCGGGTTCACGCGAATCGCCATTCGTGAACAGTGCGGTATTGAAGTCGAGCTTGAGCCGCCCCGCCGACTCCAGTTCATTGATCCAAACAATAGATTGATCCGAAATTGGACGTAACGACTCGTCGACATCGGGATCGATATTGCCCTTGACCAGCATATCTACAGTCGCTGCAGCCGGCACCCAGATCGTTTGCGTAGTGCCAACCAGCGAGGGGTCGTCAATCACCAGGTCCCGGATCTGGAATCCTGCCGCAATACTGATCAGCCGATACAGCTCGCGGCGATCGCTGCGGCTGGTAACGTCCGGGAACAGCTCACGCAGCGCGTTCCGCGCAATGCCGTCGAAATCCGCGTACTCGAGATCGAGCTTGCCACCCGGGGCCAGTTCGTTGCTACTCAGTTCGACGTCGAGCTGAATTCTTGTCTGCTGAAATGCCGAGGATCCTTTCTGGATCAGCGTGAAAAAGAATACGCCCAGGAAGATGACGCCCACCGCGGTCGCCGCGACACCGCTGCGCCGGAACCAGCGCTCCGTGCGTCGCCGTCTCGCAAGACCAACCTCCACTTTTTCCCGGGTTGTTTTTGCCGTATCCACGTTCGATCGCCTACTCGTACTGTTCTCGGTACTTACGCACGACGCTGAGGCCGATGATGTTCAGGCACAGCGTGATGACAAACAGCATCAGGCCAAGCGCGAACGCAGCGAGCGTCTTGGCACTGTCGAATTCCTGGTCGCCAACGAGCAGCGTCACAATCTGCACGGTCACGGTCGTTACCGCCTCGAACGGATTTGCGGTCAGGTTTGCCGCAAGGCCTGCCGCCATGACGACAATCATCGTTTCTCCGATGGCGCGTGACACGGCGAGCAGGATTCCCCCGACGATACCGGGCAGCGCCGCGGGCAGAATGACCTTGCGCATCGTTTCCGAGCGTGTCGAACCGAGCCCCAGTGCGCCGTCGCGCATTGCGGACGGCACTGCGTGGATAGCATCGTCGGCCAGCGACGACACGAGCGGGATGATCATGATGCCCATGACCATGCCCGCGGCCAGCGCACTTTCGGATGCAACCTCGAGGCCGATGTTTTCTCCGGCGCGGCGCACCCATGGCGCAACCGTCAAAGCGGCAAAAAAACCGTAGACGACCGTCGGGATGCCGGCAAGAATCTCGAGCAGCGGTTTCGCAATGCCGCGTACTCGCGCCGACGAATATTCTGCGAGGTAAATTGCCGTCATCAGACCGACCGGTACCGCAACGAACATCGCAATCGCGGTAATCAGCAACGTGCCGGTGAACAGCGGCACAGCGCCAAAACTGCCCGATGAACCTACCTGATCGGCCCGGATCGCCGTCTGCGGGCTCCACGTCAGGCCAAACAGGAATTCGGTCATCGGTACTTTCTGGAAGAATCGGACTGCCTCGAACAGTACTGACATGACGATGCCGATCGTGGTCAGGATCGCGATGCTCGACGCAGCGATCAACAGCACGAGAATCACCTGTTCCACATTATTGCGCGCACGAAGTTTTGGGCTCAGGCGCGTCCAGGCCCACGCACCGCCCGCTGCAGCCAGCGCGATGACGAGCAGCGACAGCAGGTTGCGGCTCGAGTCCCTGAGCTCGTTATAGTGTGCGGCCGCTCGCAGCAATTCCGCATTTTCCTCGACGCTGATGACGTCCCCGGCAGCGAGGTTGCGGATGTTGTTGACGAGCAGGTCCAACTCGCCGGGCGACAGTTGCTGGCTGGCCGCCGGCAGGCCGCCGACGACAGATGCGATGATGACGCGCTCGTCCAGCATCACCCAGAGGAAAATCAGCAGCAACGCCGGCAGCAGGCTCCAGAGCGCCGTGTAGTAGCCGTAGTAGCCCGGCAGCGAGTGCAGCGACTTTATCTGGTTGCGGCCACCCGCGACGGCCACCGAGCGGCTGCGTCCGAGAAAAAACGCGGCGCTCGCCATTGCGGCCAGCAGGAGTACCAGTGTCGTTGTCTGCATCAGTTCGTCGTCGGATCTTCAGGAACGAAAGACGGCCGTCCCGATGCACCGCCGTCGATTATTGTCCACTCTCGAGTTACTGGCTCGCCATCGATAACGGATTCAGTTCACGAACATCGGCAGCAACCTGGCGACGTTCGTCATCCGGCAGCGGAATCAGACCGCGATCGGAGAGATATCCCTCGTCGCCCCATGCGCGTTCACTTGTAAATTCGCGTAGGAAACCCTTGAGGCCGGGGATCACACCGACATGCGCCTTCTTCACGTAGAAGTACAGCGGGCGCGATACCGGATATTCGCCGTCGGCAATGGCGTCGAACGTCGGCTCAACCCCGTCGATCATGGCACCTTTGACCTTCTCTGCATTCTGGTCGAGAAAGCTGAAGCCGAAAATACCGAATGCAGACGGATTCGCTTCCAGCTTTTGCACGATCAGGTTGTCGTTCTCGCCAGCCTCGACAAATGCGCCGTCCTCGCGAATCGTGTGGCAAATGGACTTGTAACGATTCGAATCCGTGCTCTGCAGTGCCTTTATCCAGCCGATCGACTGGCAACCGCCTTCCATCGCCAGTTCCACAAACGCGTCACGCGTACCTGAGGTCGGCGGCGGACCGAGAACTTCTATACGTGCAGCCGGCAGCGTCGGGTTGATGTCAGCCCAGGTCCTGTAGGGGTTCGCGATCAGCTCCCCGTCAATATCACCCGGCACGTCCTTCGCGAGTGCCAGGAAGATGTCGGCGCGTGACAGGTTGACCGTTGCCGCACCGATTGCGTTGGCGATGACGATGCCGTCGTAGCCAATCTTGACTTCGACAACGTCCGTGACGCCATTCGAGGCGCAGGTATCCATTTCCGACGGCTTGATGGCACGCGACGAATTCGCGATGTCGGGGTATTCGGTGCCGACACCGTCACAGAACAGCTTCAGCCCGCCACCCGAACCCGTCGATTCGACCTTTGGCGTCTTGAATTCAGTGCCGCGGCCAAAACGCTCCGCCACCACCGTTGCGAACGGATAAACCGTCGACGATCCGACGATATAGATATAGTCCCGGTTCGACTGCGACGATGCGTAACCGCCGACGAGCAAAGCCAGCGCTGCGCTTGCAAGCAGTACCCGGCCTGTGATTCTCTTTGCCACGATCCTTAACTCCTGTTGAGTGGTCTTTCGGGTACTGAGCTTAGCGGCGCAATGTTACTGAATTGTTGCAGAACGGCCTTGTTACAGCAGCTGACACATCTGCTGGAAAAGATATTTTTTAAGAGAAAAAACAATTAGTTATAGAGTAAACTGCAGGTCGATGCTAACGTGAGTAATGACCCATCCAGGCACGCCACGGTGCGGCTGCTCGACGCGCTCGTGCGGCGGCGCTCAATAACCCCCGATGACGCCGGCTGCCAGGCTATGCTCACCGAGCGCCTCACGCCGCTCGGTTTCCATTGCGAGACGATGGCGTTCGCTGAGGTAACGAACCTGTGGGCGCGGCGCGGCGATAAACCGCCACTGTTCTGCTTTGCCGGGCACACCGACGTCGTGCCGCCGGGCA
>JBFIQH010000206.1:0-5409 GCA_041609735.1 Woeseiaceae bacterium
CGAGCACAACCGAATCGCCGTGCCGCAGAACATGCCGCCAGACCCGTCTCGAATTCACGTATATGCCGTTCGTGCTGCCGAGGTCTTTCAATAAGCACTCTGCCGGCCCGCTGACAATTTCGGCGTGATGGCGGCTGATGAAGCTGCTGTTGATATAGATGTCGTTGTCGGGACTGCTGCCGACCTGGACACGCCCCGGTTCGATCGCGAATTTCTTCGATGTTCCGCGATTCCTGAGGATGAGCATTCGATGCGGGTACGGTTCGACATCGGCATCGTCGATATCTATCGCGGGCACCTGGCTCAGAGCCACTCCGGATTCGGAAGTCGTGGTCTCGATGCCAGTGGCACCCGGCGCCTCCGGCTCGCGGTCGGCCGCTGCCGGTTCGCGCTCCGATGCGGCGTCGGCGAATTCAGGATTCGCGGCCGCTTCCGCCTGCAGGTCCACGTTTTCCTGCTCGAGCAGTCTTCGCTGGAGCGTCGCAAGCTCGGTGCCATATGCGGCGAGCAACTTTTCCGTGCGATCTTGCTGCGCCTGCGATGCGTTGAGCTCATCCATGAGCCGTTTGACCAGGTCTTCGCTAACCTGAACTTCTTTTTCGAGCCCCGTCGACACGGCGCGCAGGTGCTCGAGCTCATATTGCAGTTCAGCAAATGCGTCGGATTCCGGTTCGCTATGATCCGTTAGGGCCGGCAGCCGGCCCGTATCATCGCCATTGTCATCCGTGGCCGTAAATGCTCCGGTGTCGTCCAATCCCCTGGTCGCGGCCTCGGTCTCCGGTTCCGGAACCATTTCCGCTGCAAACGGCGCTACCTCGCTTTCAGGTAACAGCTCCAGGTCCTGGGTGATTTCCTCTTCGGATTCCATGGCATCGCCGCTATTGTTCTCATTGGTCGTGACAGTCTGCATGGCGCTTGCGCAAGATCACGAGCTGTCAAATTATCGGCTGGTTGACGAAAGTCACGCTAGCACCATCTTTCAGATGACTGGAAATATCTTGTTACGGTGCCGTTCTAACCGCTCGAAATTCGCCCCGTCGGGGTGAATGCGAACATTATGTCGAAGATGTCCCGCTGTAATCGGGGACGTCGCAGCTGCGCGGGACGGCCCGCTGCTCCTGCGCGACGATGCCGGGGACCAATTCCCGCCTGTACGTCGGCGCCGGCTAACTGCTATGAATCGTCGAGCGGACGGAACTCGTTGTTCGGGCCGGGCGTAACGTAGACTATTTCGCAAGGTTCGAGGATATCGACTCTGTGCCAAACACCTTTCGGTACGATCAGCCCGTCGCCCGGCTGCAAATCGATATCCTCAGCCTCATCATTCAGTAACACGACCCGGGCGCGGCCCGCAATCAGGTAGAGAATTTCGTCTCCATCGGGATGCCGCTCGCCACCGTGCGGTGCATTTGCAGTCATCGTCGCGACGCCGAACGTAACGCCGTCGACCCGCACGGGAGGATCGGGCTGCTCGGCGACCAGCGACGCTTGGAGTCGACGGTTCATACTGACGGCGTGCTCTGCGGGAGCAAATCTCACTGGCTTGGCCATTGCTTGAATTTCCAATTGAGCGAATCGATGATAGATCGTTGCCCTGAACTCCAGCAGATGCAAAGTACAATTTCAAGGATGCCGGAATGGTGAGAATAGGTTGTCTTGGTGCCGCGCGGATTACGCCGGCGGCAATCATTTACCCGGCGAAAGTGCGCGGTGACGTCGAGCTGACGGCGGTAGCCGCCCGCGCTTCCAAACGCGCCGAGGCTTTCGCGAGAACCCACGGCTTCATGCGCGTCGAGCGCAATTACGCGGCACTCGTCGAGGCCGCGGATATTGACCTGGTCTACAACGCGCTGCCGGTGAATCTTCACGCGAAGTGGACGATCCGGGCCCTGGGTGCCGGCAAGCATGTCCTCTGCGAAAAACCGCTTGCCATGAATGCAAACGAGGCGCGTGCCATGCTCGCAGCAGCAGAAACCGCGGACCGGCGGCTGATTGAAGCGTTCCACTATCGCTATCACCCGAGCTTCGAAACCTATCTCGAATGGCTGGGCGGAGGACGCATCGGCAGACCGATGCGCCTCGACGCGCGCTTCACGGTGCCGATCGGCGCTGCCGGTGGACGGGAGATTCGACACCTGCCGGAAACCGGCGGCGGCGCGTTCATGGACCTGGGCTGTTATCCGCTATCGTGGACATTGATGACGACGGAACGGGATCCCGAAGCTATCGAGGCCAGCGCAACGCTGACGGCCCGCGGGGTCGACGAGCAGCTCGATGCGGTCCTGTCGTTTGCGGATGGTTTCGAGGCTCGCCTGTTCGCATCGATGGCGCTCGATCAGTCACGCCATGCGTCACTCGAGATCGTCGGGACGGAGGGGAGAATCCGCTTCGAGAATCCGCTCGGGCCGCACGCAGCCTCGAAACTGATACTGGAAACGGGAAAAACGACACACACGTCACCTATGAGCCCGTTGTCGACGTATTTTTATCAGCTGGACGCCGTCGTGCGCGCCCTCAAAAATGGCGACAGTTTACCGACAGAGGGCAATGCGATCCTGCGCCAGCAAACGCTGCTCGACGCAATCTACGACGCTGCAGGATTGGCGCAGCTGCGACGGTCAACCGTGGCTGTTCATTGATCGGGGTTATTCCTGATCGACCCAGAAATTGACAGCCATCTCTTCGGTCAGTCTGTCGGTCCACAAATAGGCATCGGTCAGAAGGTCGCCATCGGTCCAAAGATAGCCGCTGGTCCACAGGTAGCCACCGATCCGGATTTTTCCGTCCGTCCATAGATACCCGTCCGTGCCAACGCGCATGTCGGTCCAGAGGTAGCCGTCCGTCCACAGAAACCCGTTTGCCGTCAGGCCGCGGTCGGTCCACAGATAGCCGCCGGTTCGGAGTCGCTCGTCAGTCCACAGGTACCCGTCGAGTCCCATGAGGTAATAATTACCGGACTGATCCCGGTTCGCCCGGCCGCCGAAATGGCGCGTGCCGGCAAGGTCTGCGTGAATATCGAGTCCGCGATTGGCACAGCTGTAGCTGGTCGAAGCCACCGAACGGGCCGCGTCGACGAGTCCGGCGCCCTGCTCGAAAACCGACACTGCAAGTGAACCATCGGCATTCGTGGCGGGACGCGCTCCGCTCATCAGTTTGCACTTGACCTGGTCCGGCGTCAGCGCGGGCTCTGCCTCCAACATGAGCGCCACGACGCCGCTGACAACGGCCGCCGACTGCGACGTACCGGACATGTAGTAGTAGGAATTGCCATCATGGAAATCTTTGTGCGTATTGGGGATCTTGTTGCGCTTGTTCATCATGCCGAGCACGTGACCGCCGGGCGCGACCATCTCCGGCTTCACGAAGCCCTCGTGCGTGGGCCCCGCTGCGGAAAAGCTGGCGATTCGATCGTCGCTCGGATCGAAGGGCGTTTTGTTGTCGGTGACGGCGCCCACGGTAATCACGTATGGCACGTTACCGGGCACTCCGATCGACATCGCTTCCGGTCCTGTGTTGCCCGCGGACGCGACGACCACGACGCCGGCGCGCCAGGCCTCCATTACGGCCTGATTCAGCGGATCATCCCAGTAATGGGAGCGCGGCGGCGCGGACAGCGACAGGTTGAGCACGCGAATTCCGTAGATGTCCTTGTTGCGCACGGCCCAGTCTATGCCGCGAATGACATCGAGGTAGGTGCCGTTTCCGGTTTCGTCGAATGCCTTGACCGCGACCAGCGATACGCCTGGCGCAACGCCGTTCCACTGCGGCGCCCGACCGGACGCCTGTGCCTTGCGTGAAGACAGGATGATGCTCGTCACGTGGCTACCGTGGCCGTTCTTGTCCTCGGCGATGTCTGCATTGCCCTCGACGCCGGTGATTGCATCGTAGGCGCGGAGGATGCGCTCCTGTCCGTCGCAGCCTTTGCGGAGCCAGTTCTTGCCGCCGCCGGACGTCCAGACACCGGTATCCAGTATTGCGACCGTGACTCCGGAACCCGTGACGCCCTGGCCGTGCATAAGATCCGCCCCGACCTGGTGGACGTAGTGCGTCTCCCGGGCTTTCTTGTCGGGTCCTCGGCTATTGTCCTGCAGCACCGTCGAATCAACGGTGCTGCAGCCGGACGGCGTTTCGACGACCTGCGGCTCAGACACAGTGTCACTACTGCCCGATGTCGAACTCGCGCTCGTGTCGTTCGTCGCAGTGGCGGATTCAGAACCTGTTTCGGTGCTGGAATCGGCCGAAAAGAGGCTATCAGACAGCGTTGCCGATTCCGTCGCGAACTCGCTGCGGCAGCCCTCGGCGTACTCGACGATCAGCGTGTAAGCGCTTTCGTCAACGTTGATGTCTTCGTCGAATTCGATTTCGAGAATATGGGAATCGCCCGGAGCGATCCGGCGCCGCCGAAGTTCGGAGTGCCAGCCATCAACAATAGTCGCAACGGGGGCATCGCGCCGCTCGGCGAAGATCTCGTCGCCGTCCAGTTTGATCTTCTTCAGCTGACCGTTTTCTTCCGGCCAGTTGAGGGAAATTTTGGAGATCGTAATCGAGTCCGCGCCGTTATTCGGAAGACTCCACTTGATTTTCTTGTCCTTGAATTCGCGGTAGCCGAGCCCGTCCGAGCGGCATTCAGCGGCGCGCGGCGTGAACTCGAGGGTGCAGCCTTCCTCGAAGTCTACGAAAATCGAGTAATTGCTCTCGGTCCAATCGATATCCTCGTCGAACTCGAAACGAAGGCGCGCACTGTCGCCGGCTACGAGCTGGCGCCTCCGGACATCGTCGTGCCAGCCATCGCTGATCTGCAGATACGGCGGTTCAGCCTCTGTTGCCCAAATTTCGTCGCCGTCGAACTTGATCTTTTTCAGTTCGTCATTGTCCCCAGGCCAGGCGATCGAGATCGCACCGATTGTGACCGTTTCGTGGCCGTTGTTCGTTACGGTCCATTCGAATTTTTTGTCGTCGAATTCCATGGGTCCAGCGACGACCGCGCACGACGACGACGTCGTGACGGTGGCATCTTCAAAAACCTGACGGACGTCCGGTTGACTTCGAAGCCCTTCGACCTGATCCGGGTATAGCGTTGCACCGACGGCGCGAATGATCGTCAAATCATGGGTAACGACGCCACCGACGGCTTCGACGGCTTTTCTCGCCGCTTCAACGCTTGATGCCTGAACGATGTAGGCTGACGCCGACTGCACCTGCGCAGGAGACACTGCGGGCATGGTTTGTGACTGCAAGCTGCACGATGCGCTCAGCATTGCAAGAAGAAATCCCAGCACGAACGCACGAGTTCGTTGACCCAGTTGCATTGCAGTATCCTTTCGACGCTTGTCGTCTTGCGATATCGAATTCGAGTGCGCGCTATTTCACCAAAATCTGTTGCCGTCGGGAGGTGTGGGCTACTGGAAC
>JBFIQH010000207.1:0-5391 GCA_041609735.1 Woeseiaceae bacterium
GCTAATCGCCCAGTACCGTAATTCACTCACAGCGAGGCAACCCCCACGACGGCCGCACTTTCCCGACCGTTTGGTACCCCCTGAGCTAATCGCCCTGTACCGTAATTCACTCTCAGCGAGGCAATCCCCACGACGGCCGCACTTTCCCGTCCGTTTGGTACCCCCTGAGCTAATCGCCCTGTACCGCCCCATCCGAGGGCGGCAAACGATACTCAAAGCCTCCGGTCCGTGCAAGGCCCGATTCGGGGGCCGAATCAAGCGCTAGCCGGCCTTAAGATCGATCAGGCCCAGCCCTTCTTTGCGCAGCCGCTGGATTTCGTCGCGCAGCCTCGCGGCCTCCTCGAATTCGAGGTCACGGGCATGCTTCAGCATGCGTTTTTCGAGCTTGGCCGCTTTTTTCATCAGCTGTTCTGGCGTCATCGACGCATACGGCGTCATGTCCTCGGCCACTTTGCGCCGCGCTTTGCCGGTCGCCGGATACGACGCCTCCATGATGTCCGCGACCTGCTTGATGATTGTCGCGGGCGTGATGCCATGGGTTTCGTTGTGCTCCAGCTGTCGTTCTCGCCGCCGTGCCGTTTCGTCGATCGCACGCTGCATCGAGCCGGTCACCTTGTCGCCGTAAAGAATCGCCTTGCCGTTGATGTTGCGCGCCGCGCGGCCAATCGTTTGCACGAGCGAGCGCTCCGACCGCAGAAAGCCCTCCTTGTCGGCGTCGAGGATCGCGACCAGCGAAACCTCCGGCATGTCGAGGCCTTCGCGCAGCAGGTTGATGCCGACCAGCACGTCAAAGGCACCGAGCCGCAGGTCACGAATGATTTCGGTGCGTTCCACAGTGCCGATATCCGAGTGCAGGTAGCGTACGCGAATCTTGTGCTCCTGCAGGTAGTCGGTCAGATCCTCCGCCATGCGTTTGGTCAGCGTCGTGATCAGAACACGTTCGTCGACAGCAACCCGCTTGTGAATCTCGGACAGAACATCGTCCACCTGGGTTCGTGCGGGACGCACTTCGACCTGCGGATCAATGAGGCCGGTCGGCCGCACCAGCTGCTCGACGACGTTGTCGGCGCGCTCCTGTTCGTAGTCGCCCGGCGTCGCCGAAACATAGATCGTCTGCGGGGCCAGGCGCTCGAATTCATCGAATCTGAGCGGCCGGTTGTCGAGTGCCGATGGCAGCCGGAAGCCGTGTTCGACAAGCGTTTCCTTGCGCGACCGGTCGCCGCGGTACATGGCCCCGAGCTGCGGCACCGTGACGTGGCTTTCATCGATGATCAGCAGCGCATTCGGCGGCACGTAGTCGAACAGGCACGGCGGTGGTTCACCGTCCGCCCTGCCGGACAGGTAGCGGGAGTAATTCTCTATGCCGGAGCAATAGCCGAGTTCCTTGATCATCTCGAGATCAAACATAGTTCGTTGCTCAAGCCTCTGTGCTTCGAGCAGTTTTTCATTTTGTCGCAGGGTGGCAAGCCGTTCACGAAGCTCGACCTTGATGTGCTCGCAAGCCTCCAGCAGCCGCTCCCGCGGCGTGACGTAGTGAGTCTTTGGAAAGATCGTCAGCCGCGGCACCCGGCGCGTCACCTCGCCGGTCAGGGGATCGAAATACGACAGCGACTCGATCTCGTCGTCGAACAGCTCGACGCGCACAGCGTCGCGGTCGGACTCGGCCGGGAAAATATCGATGACGTCGCCGCGCACGCGATAGGTGCCTTGCGCGAAGTCGAGCTCGTTACGCGTGTACTGCAACTCGGCCAGCCGCCGCAGCATGCTGCGCTGATCGATCCTGTCACCCCGCACCAGGTGCAGGACCATGCTGAAATACGCTTCCGGGTCGCCGAGCCCATAAATTGCCGAGACGGTCGCCACAATGATGGCGTCATTGCGCTCGATAAGGGCTTTCGTTGCCGACAGCCGCATCTGTTCGATGTGCTGGTTAATCGATGCATCTTTCTCGATATAGGTATCCGAGCTCGGCACGTATGCCTCGGGTTGATAATAATCGTAATAAGACACGAAGTACTCGACCGCGTTGCGCGGAAAATACTCACGCATCTCGCCATAGAGCTGCGCGGCGAGCGTCTTGTTCGGCGCGAGAATGATCGCTGGACGCTGCACGCGCTCGATGACGCTCGCTATCGTAAAAGTCTTCCCGGAGCCCGTGACGCCAAGCAGGACCTGCCGCGCCAACCCATCGCCGAGACCCTCGATGAGACCGTCAATAGCATTGCCTTGATCACCGGCAGGCTGATAGTTGGACACCAGCGTCAGGCGGTCGCGTTCATCCTCTTTGGATTTCTTGGGCAGGCTGGTTGTTTCACGTACCATTTGTCGTCCATTTGCCGGAGGCAATCGCGTGAGTTTATCAGTTTCGACCCGCATGGCCCGGGTCAAGCCGTCGGCAACCGGTGCCGCGTTGGCGCTTGCAGCCGAGCTGCGCGCTCAAGGCCGCGACATCATCGGGCTCGGTGCCGGCGAGCCGGATTTCGATACGCCGCAGTTCATCAAGGACGCTGCCGTCAAGGCCATCGCCGACGGCGACACGAAGTACACGCCGATCGACGGAACGGCGGCACTGAAAGCGGCGATTCGTCGCAAGTTTCAGCGTGAAAACCGGCTGGACTACCGGACCGCCCAGATTCTCGTCTCGTCAGGGGCCAAGCAGTCGCTGTTCAATCTGTGCCTCGCGCTGCTTGGACCGGACGACGAAGCAATAATTCCTGCGCCATTCTGGGTGTCCTACCCGGACATGGTGCGTCTCGCCGACGCAACGCCGGTTATCATCGACACGGGCATCGACGACGATTTCAAAATTACGCCGGCGAAGCTGGAAGCGGCGATCACGCCGCGAACGCGCCTGTTGATGCTGAACAGCCCGTGCAATCCCACCGGTGCCTGTTACAGCGCATCCGAACTCCAGGCGCTCGGCGACGCACTGGCGGCGCATCCGGCGATTGTCGTCGCCTCCGACGAAATCTACGAGCACATCTATTGGGCAAACGAGCCGTTTGCCAGCTTCGCCGCCGCCTGTCCGGACCTTGCCAGCCGGACCGTGACGGTCAACGGCGTGTCGAAAGCCTATGCAATGACCGGCTGGCGTATCGGATATGCCGGCGGACCGGAACCGCTGATTCGTGCGATGAACACGATCCAGGGCCAAAGCACGTCCAACCCTTGCAGCATTTCGCAAGCGGCGGCGATTGCGGCACTCGACGGCGATCAGTCGATCGTCGCCGCGATGTGCGCTGAGTACCGCGAGCGACACGATTTCATCGTCGCCGCGCTGAACGACCTGCCGGGTATTGAGTGTCGCGCCGGCGAAGGCGCTTTCTACGCGTTTCCGCGTATTACCGGTGCCATGTCGACTGTCGGCGCCGCTTCAGACATGGAATTCGTCGAATGGCTGCTGAACACGGAGAACATCGCCTGTGTGCCCGGATCCGCGTTCGGCGCGCCCGGCTACATGCGGCTGTCTTTCGCTTGCTCGGTCGATGTGCTCAAAAACGCTGTCGATCGCCTGAAACGGGCGCTGTCGGCTTGACTTCACGCGGGTGCTGGACCAGAATCCGGCCGCGTCTAAGGGCCAAACGTGCCTAAAATACCGTATTCTTCCCCGGTAGCTCAGTTGGTAGAGCGATTGACTGTTAATCAATTGGTCGCTGGTTCGAGTCCGGCCCGGGGAGCCATTTTCGTCGCGACCGGGTGCCGTCAGGCGCCCGGTTTTCGACTCGATCGCTGCTAAACTTCGGCACATGATCCCTCCTCTCCCTATACGGCTCGTCGTCATTTTAGCCGCGACGCTGGTGCCGATCAGCGTCTGGGCCGTTTGCACCTGCGGCAACGGCGACGCCCGGTTCGCTTTGCCGCCAATGGTCATCGATGGCAATTTCGGCGACTGGGGCCCCGTTCATGCGGACCCCGACAACAATGTTTGCGACGGGCCGGCGAACGGCTTGACCGATCTCGATGCCCCGGTGCAATCAACCGGCCGCGATATTGTCCACTTCGCGGTCACCTGGGACCAGACCGCGCTGTACCTGTTCACCGAGCGTGCGGGCTCGTCCAGCAACGTCCAACGATTTATCTATTATTCCGACGTCGATGATGACGGCCTGATGGAGACCGGCGAGCCGATCATCGGCGCAGAGTGGCGCGGCAGCAACCGGCGTGTCGATATTGTGCTTTTTACCTATGTCGCGGCAGCTTCCGGGGGCGATCCCATGGTGGATGCGCAGGGCAATGCCGACGGCTACACGCTGCCAGGGTCATTCGCGAATGTACCGTCGAGCCCGGCAAGATCCGGTACCTGGGGCTCCGTCGACGGACGACAGATGGAATTCGCCGTGTCGTGGGCAGAACTCGGAGTAACGCCAGGCTCGGCATTCACCTTTCATGTATCGAGCACCAATTCGGCTCTTGGCGCGAGCAACATCGCGTCCAAAATCGACGACAATCTCAGCGGTTGCGGCGGTGCCCTGGGCAGCACCCGGCAGCCCGACCTTACGTTCACGCCGGACCGGGTCCTCACGGCGTTGTCCGGCAGTTCGGTTACTGCCGCACATACGATCACCAATGTCGGCAACACGCCGGATACGTACGACCTGACCAGCAGCACCAGCGGCGCACATTCGCCGCTTCTGTCCTATTATCGCGATGTCGACGGGTCGGGTTCACTGACCGCCGGCGATACGTCGCTGGTTGACACCGACGGCGATGGCATCATCGACTCCGGCAATGTCGCGATCGGCGCGACCGTTCAGATCCTGATCGTCTACCAGGTCGACGTCGCTGCAAGCGGTATTGCAACGATCACGACGACGGCCCGCTCGAGCCAGGCACCCGTTGTCAGCGATTCGGTTCAGGATTCCGTCGATGCCGTTCCGGCACCCGACATCAGCATCACCAAATCGGTGGTGCCGATCGACGATCCGATCAACGGCTCGGGCAATGCGTTTTCAATTCCCGGGGCAATCATGCTCTACACGGTAACTATTCAGAACTCCGGGCCGGGCCAAGCCGATGCCGGCAGTCTGATGATCACCGATCCAATCCCCGCAGCGGGTGCGCTGAAAGTTGACGATATCCTCGGTGCGGGCTCGGGCCCGGTAGCATTTATCGACGGCAATCCGTCGAGCAATCTCACGTATACCTTCGGTGGCCTTGCCAATGCAGGCGACGACCTCGAATTTTCCAACGATGGCGGCTCGACGTTTACGTACACCCCTGTCGCGGACCCAACAGGATGCGATTCCGCGGTTACGCACGTCCGTATCAGGCCGGGCGGCGCGTTCGCGGCAGATACCGGCAGCGGCTCGCCCAGCGCGCAGTTTCAGTTCCGATTTCGGATCGACTGATCCTGACCTGGTCAATTTTTCATTGAGAACCTAGCCGTTCGCA
>JBFIQH010000208.1:0-5383 GCA_041609735.1 Woeseiaceae bacterium
GGCACACAGGCCGCAGCCGATACACATGTCCTCATCGACCAGAACGATGCCGTCTTCGGCGCGCTTGAACGATGCGCCGGTCGGGCACACGGTGACGCAGGGCGCATCGTCACAGTGCAGGCAGGACTTGGGGAAATGGACGATCCGCGCGGCCGCATCGGGTGGCGTGACCTCGAACGTGTGGACCCGGTTCAGCCACGACCCGACCGGGCTGTCGCCGTACGCATCGCGGTCCGCCAGCGGCGCGCCGTAAGCGCCCGTATTCCATTCCTTGCAGCTGACGACACAGGCGTGGCAGCCGACGCAGGTATCGAGATCGATGACGAGTCCGAGTTTCTTGTGGGTACTGGCGGGAAGGTCGGTCACGATTCACCAATCCTTGCCGTATCGGACATCGGCCGGCGCAGCCGGCAGCGGGTTTTTCTGCTGCTCGAACTGCGGCTGGCTGTGCTCGGGCGGCTGTTCCGCCTTGCGTATGTTGACACGCAAATCGTACCAGGCCGCCTGGCCCGTAATCGGATCGCTGTTGGAATAGCGATGTCCATCACGTTTCGGTGGCAAAAGCTCGTTGATCAGATGATTCAGCAGAAACCCGCGCTTCGACTCCGGCGCATCGGGCGACAGGTTCCACGCACCCTTGCGCTTGCCGATGGCGTTCCAGGTCCAAATCGTTTTGGCATTCACCGCGTCCATGCGCTTGACCGGAACGCAGATGCTCCCGTGGTAAGAGCTGACCCACGCCCAGTCGCCGTCCGCCAGACCCTCCGCATCGCAGATTGGTTTCGGCACGTACAGCGGATTCTCGCCGTGGATCTGACGCAGCCAAGCGTTCTGCGATCCCCAGCTGTGGTACATCGCCGCCGGCCGCTGCGTAATCGCGTGGTACGGGTAGTTGGCCGCATCGATGCCCTCGCCTTCGAACGGCGCGTACCAGTGCGGCAGCGGCGCGAAGCAGTCCAGCACGCGCTGGCGCAAATGCGCCGGTGGCTGTTGCTCGCCGTGACCTTCGGCCGCGAGCTGGAATTTGCGCAACGGTTCGAGATATAGATTGAAGACGTACGGCACCGGCGCATCGAAGAAGCCCTTCTCGACGGCCCAGTCCTGGTAGCGCTGGTTGGCCATCTTGAAAAACGCCGCATCCGCCGGGATATGCTCCATCCAGTAGCCGCCGTTGTCGATGTAGCGCTGGAGCTGGTCCGGGTGCGGCGCACCCCGCCCGCTGGCGCTGCCCGTCTCACCGCGAAACCCGGCCAGCGGCCCAACGCCAGGTCGGCGCTGATGGTTGACGAGGTAATCGGCGTAGTCGCGATACAGTGGCACACCCTCGACATCGACAAGCCCCGGCAGTTCAAGGCGCGCGCCGAGGTCCAGCAGCACGGACTGGAAGCCGCGCACGTCGCGGTCCGGCTCGAGCACCGGCCAGCGGATCGCATCGATCACGGCGTCCGGTTCGCCGATCGGCCGATCCAGCAACGACATCGCGTCGTGCCGCTCGAGATAGGTCGTGTCGGGAAGCACGAGATCCGCGTACGCGACCATCTCGGACGAATACGCGTCGCTATAAATAATGTGCGGGATCCGGTACTCGCCGTCCTCGCGCTGCGCCTCGAGCATCTGCATGACGCCGCGCGTGTTCATCGACGAGTTCCAGGACATGTTCGCCATGAACAGGAACAGCGTATCGATCTCATAGGGATCGCCGGCCGCCGCGTTCGCGATCACCATGTGCATCAGGCCATGCACCGACATCGGTGCGTCCCAGCTGAACGCCTTGTCGATACGCCTCGGCTGCCCGTCCTCGTCCAGCAGCAGGTCCTCGGGGCCGTGCACGAAACCGAGGTGCGGCCCGTTCAGTGGCTGGTTCGGCGTTACCCCGGCGCTCGGTTTGGGATGCGCATGAAAGGGCTTCGGATACGGCGGTTTGAACCGGAATCCGCCGGGGCATTCGACCGAGCCCAGCAGGAGCTGCAGAACGTGCAGCGCGCGGCAGGTCTGGAAACCGTTCGAATGCGCCGAGATTCCGCGCATCGCGTGGAAACTGACCGGCCGACCGATGAACCGGTCGTGCCGCTCCCCTCGCCAGTCCGTCCAACGCGCCGAAATCTCGATGCTTTCGTTGAACGCCGTGTGCGCCAGCTCGGCGGCGATCCGGCGAATCGTTTCGGCTGCCACGCCCGTCTCCTCGGCCACGGCGTCGGGTGAGTAGCGTTCGTCACTGTAGGCGCGGGCCAGGTGCTCGAAGACCGGCACCGCCTCGCGGCCGTCGGCAAGCCGAAAGCGGCCCTTGAGTGCCGCGCCCGTCGATACCGAGTCGTAACCGGCTTCTCCGTCGGCCTTTCTGTCCCACACCAATGCCTGGCCGTCAGCGTTGCGTGCAATCAATCCGTGTTCGGCACCGCCGGGCGCATCGATAACGAGCTGTGCGGCATTTGTGTAACGCAGCAGGTAATCGACGTCGATCCTACCGGCGCGCAGAAGCTCATGAATTAAAGACAGGATGAACAGGCCATCCGTGCCCGGCGTGATGCCGACCCACTCGTCGGCGATCGCGTTGTAGCCCGTGCGCACCGGATTCACGGCAACGATTTTTGCGCCGCGTTCCTTCAGTCGCCCGAGGCCGAGCTTGATCGGGTTCGAGTCATGGTCCTCGGCAACGCCGAAAATCATGAAGTATTTCGTCCGCTCCCAGTCCGGCTGGCCGAATTCCCAGAACGCCCCACCGAGGGTGTAAATGCCGGCGGTCGCCATGTTCACGGAGCAAAAACCGCCGTGGGCCGCATAGTTTGGCGTGCCGAACTGCTGCGCCCACCAACTCGTCAGCGACTGGCTCTGATCACGGCCGGTAAAAAACGCGAGCTTCTCCGGCGCCGACTTTCTGAGGGGCGCGAGCCAGGATACCGCCGTGTCCAGCGCGTCCTCCCACTCGATTTCACGAAACTCGCCGGAGCCCCGAGGCCCTGTGCGCAGCAGCGGCTTCTTCAAGCGCGCCGGGGAATAGTGCTGCATGATGCCGGCCGAACCCTTTGCACACAGAACACCCTTGTTGACCGGATGATCGCGGTTGCCCTCGATGTAACGAACTTTACCGTCGCGCAGGTGAACATCGATACCGCAGCGGCAGGCACACATATAACAGGTGGTCTTTCGCACCTCATCGCTGACCCGAGGGCTGGTTTCGGTCTGGTGAGAGTCGGCCGCCGGCGCAGTCTTGTTCATCGTCCACCTGGTTTTGCCTGGCCCCGCAGTATAGACCAGCAATCGATTGGCAATCCGCACCGCGTATACGCGGCCTCGCCAATTCGCCTTCCCCGGATTCTCACGCCGTTATATCATTGCGCGCCGGCGCGATGTCTGCCGCGGCCGCAGCCTGCCGATAAGTGTCATTCGGGATTCGCACGCGGTTTTCGATGTGGCGCGTTTTTGGCTCGCGCTTTTCGTGTTAGCCTGCGCCTTTCGGCAAGGAGCACCGCTCGGATTCCCGCCCGATCGGTCGTCGAAAATGTCAGTCAAGCAGCTGACAAGAAAATTCGGTATTCGGGGTGTAGCTCAGCCTGGTAGAGCACTGTCTTCGGGAGGCAGGGGCCGGAGGTTCAAATCCTCTCACCCCGACCAGGATTCCTTTTCAAATTAATAATTTCTCGGCCCGCAACTTCGCGGCACTGTCTTGCTGTCACAAATTTGTCACACTGACGTCGAGAATTCGTCTTCGAACTAAGCGGAAAGCTCTTTCGCTTTTAACGGCGGCTTTGCGAATACAGCCGACGCTTGAATGGCGGCAGTTCAATGATTATCACAGTCGGAAAACGGTCGATATCGGACCTGGCGAAGTCAAGAACAAAAGTCTTCGCAAAAGTACTCGTCGGTAGCCATTGACATAATTCTGTGGAACCTTCTTGCTGCGATCATCGTGTAGGGTTCAGACAACCGAAGTTTGGGTAACTGATTCGAGCTTCCAACCGGGTTCAAGAACGGAATCAACAATTGTGGCTGGCCTTTTTCAAAAGATCTTTGCGTTTGGCAAACTCTCGGTCCGTGAACGGAACAGCCACTTTCTCGTGGCGGGGAAGCTCGTCACGATGACCGCTCCACAGGCGCGCCGCTACCGGGAACTGAGACGTACGCAAGCGTCCATGTGATCAAGAGACTTGCCCCTCTTTTACAAGTTTCTGGGTAACGCTATCCCCTGCTTTTCCGCACATGGCCGGTCGGCTCTTCCGTCATTTTCTGTATACAACAGCCGGGGCTAGTTGGTCCGCTCAAAGCGCCTATCGGCGGTTTGTGAAGCCTGTCACGGAAGCAATCTGAGAGCCATGAATACTGGTCGAACTGCAACCTGTGTCTGGTCGATGGAACCATTTTCTATTCTGGTTCGTGTATGGGTACTGATGGCCTGTTGTGAAGGACATCGGTCTATGGCGCGCAGTATCAGGGCGGCGTGGACGATACACAGACATGTTGAGGAGTAATGTGATGAAAAAGGGAATTAGACATATCCTGTTGGCGAGTCTGGCTTTCACGCTGGTCGGAAGCGCTTGGGCGGACGATCACGAAGAAGACGTCGATGAGATAGCCTTTGAAGAGCAACAGGAACTCGATGAGGTGGCCTTTGAAGAGCAGATGGAGCTCGATGAGGTGGCCTTTGAAGAGCAACAGGAGCTCGATGAGCTGAACTTCGAGACACAGCAGGAGCTGGACGAAATGCTCGCTGAAGGCGCATCGCAGGAAGACATCGACGAGATGCTGCGCGAAGCCGAGGAAGAGGCTGCCGAGATAGCACGGGAAGCTGCTGAAGAGGCTGAAGAGATCGCTCGCGAAGCCGCTGAAGAGGCTGAAGAGATCGCTCGCGAGGCTGCCGAGGAAGCTCGAGAAGCTGCCGAGGAAGCTGCGGAAGAAGCGGCAGACAGCTAAAAGCACGTCTGGCAAACGGCGGCAGCGACCTGCTGCCGCCGTTCTTCAAAGCACGGAGATCAAGCCCATGTATGAGTACACCAGTACCCAGAATTCCGTTCGCGTCGTTCTATGTGTTGCAGCTCTCGCGGTAGCGACTGCCGGGCACGCGCAAACTCGCAGTAACGACAGCACCAAAACAGATGAAAAAAGGTTTAGCGCTGAACTGAGCGCTGGCCTCGAGCACTCCAGCAGGCTAGCGGTCGACGAACTTGACGTCGTTGCCGATGACGGCGACCTGGCGGCGCTCCTTGGATTCGAGGTTGGATACGAACTCGGCATCACGAGCAAGACTGACTTCGACGTCAGCTACAGTCTCTCGCAGACCGTTCACGAGGAACTGGACCAGTTCAACCTTCGAACACACTTCGGCGTCGCCGACTTGTCCCAGGACTTCGGTCGAGTCGATGTGGGCCTTTCCTATCGTTATCTCGAC
>JBFIQH010000209.1:0-5382 GCA_041609735.1 Woeseiaceae bacterium
GGCGGTGCAACGGGGTTGCGATCGAGTGGGGTTTCGAGTGAGCGGCCCCGTTGCACCGCCGTCCCGCCCCAACGTGTCCGAGTGCGGAACACGTTGGCTGGTTCGATTCTTTACGCAACCTCGGCGCTGGAATCTTTCGACGAGTAGACGCGCTGGATGATATCCGGCACGACGGCTTCGGAGATCAGGAACCCCTGCATCTTGTCGCACTCGATCATCTCGAGGAAATCGAACGTCGACTGATCCTCGACGCCTTCGGCGCATACCGACATGCCGAGATTGTGTGCAAGCCCTGTGACGGCGGCAAGCACATGCATCGCAACCGTGTCCTGCTGTGCGCGCTTCAGCGCCGACGCATGAATCTTGATCTCGTCGAACGGTAGTCGCTCGAGCGTCATCAGCGACGATGCGGCAATGCGGAAGTCGTCAAGCGACAGCCTGAAGCCGTTGTCGCGTAGATTGTTCAGCGCTTTGCGATGCGGCGCGTTGGTGTTGTCGAGATCCTGCTCGACGACTTCGAACGTGAACCGGCTGCAGTCGAGGCCGACGGTGCGAACGATCGCCGCGAAATGATCGCCGAGGTGTTCATCGCCGAGCAGGCTGGGCGCGAGATTAATGCAGCCGTTGAGCGTGATGCCTTGCTGCTCCCACTCGTTGAGCTGACGCGCCGTTTTCCTGACGACGAAGTCGGTCAGCATCGCCATCAGCCCGAATTCCTCGATTTCCGGCAGGAATTCGAGCGGGCCGATCTGGCCGTGGTCCGGGTGCAGCCAGCGAATAAGCGCTTCGGCCTCGCGTGTAACCCAGTCGGCGCCCGCTTCGCGGCCGACCTTCGGCTGGTAGCGTATGACGAATTCGCCGTTTTCGAACGCACTGTGCAGCTCGTCGCTCGACAGCTTCAGCATGCGGCGGCGGCAATGCCGCGCCGATGCGGCCAGGCGATCGTAGTTGAAGTCAGTGCCGACCCATTCGAGATTGACGATCGAGACGAGCTTCTGGACCAGGTCGGCCTTGTCGCTGGACTGTAGTTTCGGGCGATCTGCCGCGATCAGCACACCGACCATGTTGTCCTCGTCCGCGGCATGCAACAGGTCAATGACCGGGTCGCAGAGGTCCCGTTCCGTCAGCACGACGATCCTGCGCTGTGGCCCGTCCATCAGGTCGGCCAGCTCGGTCGGGGTGGCAAAATAACTCGGCGACAGGCTCATTTCGCGAACGACGTCATTCAGTGCGGCGAATCCCCGGACGGCTTTACTGGCGAATAGCAACATTAAGGCTCCTCAACGGGTCACGGGCGAAAATACCGGCGTCCAGCCGAGCGCTGGCCGGCGGAATTACCGCCTTCTCATCCGGTTATCGGCCGGGATGGCCCGAAATTTAGGCCTCGGGAGACTCGACATCCGGGGTGCGGAGGGGCGGTCGAAAATGCACGAGAAATTGCGGTTTTCTGCGGGAAAAACCGGCAAATTCGGCCGGAAAAACCGCGGGTTTTTGTGTTGCTTAGCCCGGTACGGCCCACTATAATGCGCGGGCTTTATACAGGCCCGCCTGGAAACACCGCGAAACTTGAAGCGCCACAAGCCGAGGGTGACCCCCTGAGGACGTGGCGTTTTTAATGCCGGAGGCCAGCAAAAAGGGACGAGCGGTCACCGCTCTTCCGAGAAGACGATGCTCACGGTACTGGCGGGACAACTCGGGCTTGGATTGGCAATTGCTGCGGTGCTTTGGGGCACGTTCGGTCATGTTCACGGCTATTCGGCGCTACTTGGCGGTCTTATAGCGGCGATACCGAATGCGTTTCTGGCGTTGCGCCTGAGCGTTCCGCGCCGGGACCCGAGCGCGAAGGCGCTGCTCCGAGCCGCGTGGATTGGCGAACTGGGCAAGCTGGCCCTGACGGTGCTGCTGTTCAGCATCGTTTTTGTCACGGTGCGGCCGCTGGCGGCGGCACCGTTGTTTGCAACATTTATCGTCACGGCGATGGTGCCCCTTTTCGGGCTACTCGCGCGGGACAGACACGAGATACAGGACACGGTTGAGAGCAATGGCGAGTGAAGGCGGACACGGACCCCAGACTTCCAGCGAATACATCTCCCATCACCTCCAGAACCTGCAGGTCTGCAAGACGGACAGCGGCGAATGGGTCTGGAACCAGTGCGCCGGCAACCCGATGGCGATCAACGTCGACTCGATGTTCTGGTCGGTGCTGCTGGGGCTGATATTCGTCGTCCTCTTCCGCAACGTCGCCAAGAAGACGACAACTGCAAAAGTCGGCAAATTCCAGGCATTTGTAGAGATCATCGTCGAATTCGTCAATAACGCCGTCAAAGACACGTTTCACGGCACGTCCCGGCTGATCGCACCGCTGGGACTGACGATCTTTGTCTGGGTGTTCCTGATGAACCTGATGGACCTGGTGCCGGTCGACTGGATTCCGAAGCTGGCCGAGGTCGCCGGAATTCCCTACATGAAGGTCGTGCCGTCGACCGACGTCAATATCACGTTCGGTATGTCGATCGCCGTGTTCTTCCTGATCATCTTCTACACGATCAAGAACAAGGGTTTGGGCGGCTTCATCGGGGAGCTGACGCTACACCCGATCGCGCCGCCAACGAAGGGCCTCGGGCTGCTCGCGGCGCCGTTCATCATCGCCTTCAACTTCATCCTGGAATCGGTGGCGCTGCTCGCGAAGCCGGTTTCGTTGAGCCTGCGACTCTTCGGCAACATGTTCGCCGGCGAACTGATCTTCATCCTGATTGCGTTACTCGGCCTTTACCAGCTGCCGCTGCACTTCGGCTGGGCCGTTTTCCACGTGCTGATCGTGACGCTGCAGGCATTTATTTTCATGATGCTGACCATAGTTTATTTAAGCCTGGCATCGGAAAAGCACTGATTTTTTACCCTTTTAATTTCAATGTGTTAGACCAGATCCTCGTTAGGAGAAATTGATGGAAACTGTTATTGGCTTCACGGCAATCGCTGTCGCACTTCTGATCGGTCTCGGCGCACTGGGCGTCGGCATCGGTATGGGCCTCCTGGGCGGCCGCTTCCTGGAAGGTGCCGCACGTCAGCCGGAGCTGGCGCCGATGCTGCAGACGAAGATGTTCATCGTCGTCGCACTGCTCGACGCTGTCGCGATGATTGGTGTCGGTATCGCGTTGTTCTTCGCGTTTGCCAACCCGTTCATCGGCCAGCTGCAGAACGCACTCGCAGCCGGATAAGACATACCCTCGCTCGCGACGGGCGAAGGGACTCATGACAGATACACGCTAGGAGTATCTACAGGTGGATATCAACCTGACACTGATAGGCCAGTCGATCGCCATGGTGGTGTTCGTCTGGTTCTGCATGCGGTTCATCTGGCCGCCTCTCCTCACGGCTATCGAGGAACGCCAGCAGAAGATCGAAGACGGTCTTGCTGCAGCGGACCGTGGCCAGGAGAAGCTGGTGCAGGCGCAGGCCGAGGCCGAGGAAATCATCGCCGAGGCACGACGCCAGGCAACGACGATCCTCGACCAGGCCAATGCTCGCGCCAACGAAATCGTCGCTGAAGGCAAGGCCGACGGCACGAAAGAGCGCGAACGGCAGCTCGCGGCAGCCAAGGCGGAGATCGAGCAGGAAGCGAACCGGGCTCGCGAGGAACTTCGCGGCCAGGTATCGGCAATTGCGCTTGCCGGCGCCGAGAAAATTCTGAACCGGGAAATCGACGCGCAAGAGCACGACGATATCCTCGGCAAACTCGCGGCGGAGCTGTAAGGCTTTATGGCGGACAACAACACGATCGCCCGTCCTTACGCCAAGGCCGCGTTCGATACAGCGAATGAAGCCGGCGAGCTTGCCGCGTGGTCCGAAGCGCTGACGATCGCCGGGGCGTTGCTTGCCGACGGACAGGTGGCCGAGTACCTGAGCAACCCTGCGTTGAATGACGCAAAACGATTCGAGTTCCTGGCCGGCCTGTTTGCAAAAGCCGGCGGCGGGGTGTTGTCCGGCAGCGACAAGAAAGGCACGAACTTCCTGAAGCTGCTGCTCGAGTACGACCGCGCCGCCGTAATGCCGGAGATCGCCGCGCACTTCGAGGCGCTGAAGGCAGAAACGGAGAACTCGGTTGACGTAACGGTGACGTCGGCTACGCCGCTGTCGCAGCAAAGAATGGACGCAATCGCGAAGGCGCTCGAAGCGCGGCTCGGTCGCAGCGTGAAGATGTCGACCAGAATTGACGAATCTCTCATCGGCGGTGCCGTTATCAAGGCCGGCGATGTTGTTATTGATGGATCACTGCGTGCAAGGCTCGATGGCCTTACCAACGCACTGGTCAACTAAAGAGGAAAAACTGACATGGCACTCAAAGCTTCTGAAATCAGCCAGCTGATTAAAGAACGCATCGAGAACTTCGAAGCGAGCGCGGAAGCGCGCGACGTCGGCACCGTTATCGCGGTTACCGACGGCATCGTGCGCATTCACGGACTGGCCGACGCGCGTTACGGCGAGATGCTCGAGTTCCCGGGAAACACGTTCGGCATGGCACTGAACCTCGAGCAGGATTCAGTCGGCGCCGTCGTTCTCGGCGACTACAAGCACATTTCCGAAGGCGCGACGGTCAAAACGACCGGGCGCATTCTCGAGGTGCCGATCGGTGAAGCGCTGCTGGGTCGCGTCGTCGACGCGCTCGGTAACCCGATCGACGGCAAGGGCCCGATCAAGGCCGAAGGCACATCGCCAATCGAGAAGGTTGCACCGGGCGTCATCGAGCGCCAGTCGGTCGACCAGCCGGTGCAAACGGGCCTGAAGTCTATCGACTCGATGGTGCCGATCGGCCGTGGCCAGCGCGAGCTGATCATCGGTGACCGCCAGACCGGCAAGACCGCCGTCGCGGTCGACACGATCATCAACCAGCGCGGCACCGGTATTAAATGTATTTATGTCGCGATCGGCCAGAAGGCCTCGTCGATTGCCGGCGTCGTCAGGAAGCTGGAGGAAGAGGGCGCGATGGATCACACCATCGTCGTCGCCGCTGCCGCCGCCGAGAGTCCGGCGATGCAGTACATCGCACCGTACTCGGGCGCCTCGATGGGCGAGTACTTCATGGACAAGGGTGAAGACGCGCTGATCATCTTCGACGACCTGACGAAACAGGCCTGGGCGTATCGCCAGGTATCGCTGCTGCTCAGGCGCCCGCCGGGCCGCGAAGCCTACCCGGGTGACGTCTTCTACCTGCACTCCCGCCTGCTCGAGCGTGCCGCTCGTGTCAGTGCCGCGCACGTCGAAAACGTGTCTGGCGGCAAGGTGAAAGGCAAGACCGGTTCGCTGACCGCACTGCCGATCATCGAGACGCAGGCCGGCGACGTATCCGCATTCGTACCGACCAACGTAATCTCGATTACCGAC
>JBFIQH010000210.1:0-5297 GCA_041609735.1 Woeseiaceae bacterium
CGACCAGTGCCGCGGAAATGCCGAGAAACACGAGGTAGAACTGTGCGTCGATGGCCACCAGTTCGGCACCGAACAATAACGCGCCGAGAATCATCCAGCCCCACCAGGTCATAATGAACCCCTGCTTTTTCCCAAGGCTGGGACTATACATTTCAAGAAGGGTGCTGCGATACCCGCTTCTACATCAGGTGTCGATCGTGTGCCTCGAATCCTGTCGACTCGTAGAGATGGCGGGCTGGGCGCGCTGGCGGCGACGTCCTTCAGGCTCGCATCACGCCGGCCGCGCGAGTTCCGTCAGCAGCCATTCGACGTAATTGCGTTCGGCCTTCTCCATGCCGGAGAACGGGCCGGGCTCGTAAAAGCGCGAGCATACGCCCTTGTAATTGTTGACGATGATCATCTTGTCGGCCTCGGTCGTCACGTCCCACAGCCATGTCAGCTCGTCGACGTCGTAGTCCCTGCCCTCTTCTGCATCCCCGCGCACGAGCCAGTAAATTTCGCATCGGCAATTTTCGAGGTCGACCGGGGTGAAAACGTAGACAACGACGTGATCGCTGTAGGCCAGCACGAATGACATCGCGCCGAACGTCATGTCGGACGCGCCGCCGTCATAGTCTTTCAGCGAGCCGAGCAATGGCGCTACCGGCTTGCCATCGCGACTGCCGGTCTTGTAGCCATCGAACAACGCGGTGCGGCTGTAGCCGTAGCCGATCTCGCCGGGTCGTGCCGCAGTATCGATGCGGTCGACGAAGATGTTTCTCAGCCCGCAGCTGTCCATCTTCTCCAGCATGTGGTTTTGCACTCGCTCGCGTTTCTTGCGATCGAGCATCAGCGTGTGCATGCGGGCATAATCCGGATGCGCGGTTGCGCAGTGGTAACACTCCTGGTAATTCTCGATCGAGAGTTTCCAGTTGGCGGGAATCGCGTATTCCTTCCAGGCGGCAACCTTAAGGTTTTCGAAATCGAACATGGCCATGGGCTCGGCCATTTCCTTCTTGCAGTTATCCAGCGATGGCGCATCCTCGGAAAAACATACGAGGATCAGCCCATGCACGACGTCGCAGGACAGCCGCTTCAGGGCATGCGCATCCCAGTCGAACTCATCGGGCATGTCGCGCGCCGCGACCAGCTTGCCGTCCGTGTCGTAGGTCCAGCCGTGATACGGGCAAACGAACTTGCGCGCGTTGCCTGCCGCTTCGAGGCAGACCAGCGAACCCCGGTGGCGGCAGACGTTCGCGAATGCCCTGATGCTGCCGTCCGTGCCGCGAACGATGATGGCCGACTCGTCGGCGACTTTGAAAACCTTGAAGTCGCCCGCGTTCGGAAGCTCCGACCGGTGGCCGGCGACGATCCAGTTACGATAGATAATGCGCTCTAGTTCGAGCGCATAGATATCCTCATCCGTGTAAAAGCGCTGGTCGAGCGAATGACCGGGCTTTTGCTTCGCAATCAGCACGGACAGATCCTGCGGCTCGTCACGATAGATAGCGTTCATCGCTTTGGTTTCACACTATGAAATTATTTTCGGGTATTAGTCGCTACGATATCACAGCGAATAAAACCGGTGACAGCGAGTTTACAGTTGCACGTTGACGCCGAGCCCGGGCGTGTTTTGCAAATGCATGACGCCGTTTTCAATATTGAATCCACCGGCCGCGGGATCGTCGGCGAGGTCCATGTGCCCGTCCAGATCGATGTAGCGAACACCCGGCATCGCCAGCGAAAAATGCAGCGCCGCGGCGATCGAGATTCTCGTCTCGTCATTGCAGCCGAGCATGACGCTGAGTCCGGCCGCGTGAGCATGATCGTGAATAATCCGCGCGGCAGACAGTCCCCCGCACTTCATCAACTTGATATTGACGCCGGTCGCTGCGGATTCCCGTATGACTCGCTCGGCGTCGGCGATCGACACGACCGATTCGTCGGCGAGAATCGGAACGTTGCTTTCGGCAGTCAGCGTCGCTGAACCCGCAAGATCATCGGCAGCCAGCGGCTGCTCCAGGAATTGAATGTCGAGATCCGACGTCTGCCGCAGGAACGATCGTGCCTCCGCGAGCGTATAGCCTCGGTTGGCGTCGACTCGCAACGTGATGTCCTTGCCGCAATGCGTACGGAGTTGTCGCAAGCGTTCGATGTCGTCGGCGACATTTTCTCCGGTCTTGATTTTCAGAATGCGGTACCCTTTTTCGAGCCAGTCATCGGCCTCTGCCAGCGTCTGCTTTACATCACAAATACCGATGGTCACCGACGTCGCCATTGGCGGGCGCAAACTGCCAAATAACCCGGCCAACGGCTTGCCGGCCGCCCGCGCAACGACATCCCAAAGCGCGATGTCGACCGCAGCGCACGCGGCTGGCGCACCCGGTGCCAGTGCGAGGAGCTTCAGCGCGAGATCCGTGGGATCGTCTTGCAACGCGGCTTTCTCGATGTGCTGGCGCAAGACGCCGTTGAGAACCTCGTAACACAGTGCGTCGGATTCTCCCGTCACTTCCTCGGCCGGGGCGGCACAGCCGTGGCCGACGAGGCCGTTGTCGGTCTCAATTCGCACGATGAAATTGGTTACGGCGTTGATCGAGTGCCCGGCGATACGGTACCCCTCGACAAGCGAAAGTGACCGTTTGATACACCGATAGGATGTGACTTTCACAAGCGCCTCACGGCATCAATCAGCTTCGCGACGCCATCACGTAACGGGTTGCAGCAGGGGATGCGAAGGCGGCGTTCATGGTCTGCAATCACCTCGGGAATCGATGTAACCGGCAGGCCATCCGGGTTGATGCCGACGCCGATGACTCGCGTGCCGAACAGGTTTTCCATCGTCGCAATATGCTGCTCCACTGGCGCCAGCGGGAAGTCGTCATATCCGGAATAGGTTTTCCGCCCCGGCGCATGCTGCAGTATGACGCCCTGCGGCCGGCCGGAGCTCAGGATCTCGGCACCGCCGGACCCCGCGGGATGCGTCAGGCACGCCTGCCCCTCGATAACGATAATGTCCGGCGACTCGTTGCGGTCGGCGCTGACGATCGCGTGTTCGAGTTCGCCGCCGACGAAATCATTGACGGTCGAGTCGAGCATGAACCCGTAGCGCACACCCTGCAGCCATGACGTCTGGCCGGTGCCGACCAACTCCGTCTTGAGCCCGGCAGCACGCAGCCCCTGCACCAGCAGCGTCGCCGTCGTGCGCTTGCCGAGCGCGCAGTCGGTACCGAGAACGGCAATCCTGAGCGCTTTTACATCGAGAATGTCGCCGCTGAAGAAATTCAATTGCGAACGTGGCCGTGGCTTGCGAACGTCTCGTATGCTGACGCCCGCGTTGCGGGCCGCGCTCGCAATTTCATCGTCGTCGGACAGGAACTCGTGCAATCCGCTGTCGACGTTGAGGCCGCGCTGGATCGCCGCCCGTACCGCGGCACGAGCGTCGGGCGGCAACGTGCCGCCGTCGGTGGCCATGCCGATGACAAAGTAGTCGATCTCATCGTCCGACAGGTCCGTTAACGAAGCAACCACCGGAATACCGTTCGCGCGATCGTCGAGCACGTCGCCGGAATCTTGCCCCGCCAGCGTCGAATCGATGACAGCAACGACCTCGTAACGCTCCGTGTGACGAACGAGCCCGTGAGCCGTCTTGCCGTAGTCATTACCGAACGAGCCCTCGCAATAGACCACTGCCTTACCGTCCATTCTCCGTTCTCCTCGTTGAGAGCCAATGCGCCCGTCCCGCTCCTGAACTGCTATTGACGTTACACCGGCATCTCAGGATTATGCACGTCAACCTTCAAAAAGTGCCTGGAAAACATCAAGGGCTTACCGTGATGTCTCGAGTCGCCGCCAATACCTGTGCGTGAGCAGGCCATGAAATATTTTCGCGTCTTTTCTTTGATTGCTGCCCTGTTGTCGGCAGGCTGCGGCGCGGACACGCCGCCCGTTACCAGCACGCTGATCATCAATGCCGAGGTTTACGACGGCACGGGTGGCCCGTCGGCCTTTGTCGCGGTGCGCATCGACGGTGACAGAATAACCGAGGTTGGCCAGCTGACGGCGCTCGAGGGGGAAATCGTCGTCGACGGCAGCGGCCTCGTGCTGGCACCGGGTTTCATCGATCCTCACAGCCATCACGACAGCGACCTCGAGAACTTCCGGCACATGCCAGGCGTACTCAGCCAGGGCGTTACGACGATCGTTCGCGGACTGGACGGCAGCTACGGCGTCGACGACGCCTTCGCGCCCCAGCCGATCGCCGATTTCAATATGGCATTCAAGAACCGGCCAGCCGCGGTCAACGTTGCATCGTTTTCAGCCCATGGATCGATCCGGGCTGCGGTATTGAAGAACGATTATCGCCGCGCAGCGACCGACGAGGAAATCGCGGCAATGCGGGCACTGGTCGACGCGGACATGCAGGCTGGCGCAATCGGACTCGCGACAGGACTCGAGTACGAACCCGGCATTTACTCCTCGACATCCGAGGTTATAGCGCTCGCGACGGCGGCGGCGCGCCACGGCGGCACGTACTCCAGCCATATCCGCGACGAGGATGATCGTATGCTGGAGGCGATCGACGAAGTCATCGAAATCGCGCTGAATGCGAACATCCCTGCGAATATTTCGCACATCAAGCTCGCCGACATGGCGTATTGGCATACGGCGGACTCGGTGATTGCCAAACTCGACGCCGCGCGCGCCGCCGGCGCCGAGATTACTGCGGACATCTATCCCTACCTCCGCTGGCAGTCCAATCTCAGCGTGCTGTTTCCCGAGCGCGACTACACCGACCGGTCTGTCGCCGAATATACGTTTGCACACTCGGCCACACCCGACAACATTCTGATCGTCGAGTACTTGCCGAACCCGGCCTTCAATAACCTGACAATCGCGCAAATAGCGACGGCGCTCGAGCGCGACCCGGTCGATGTGCTGCTCGAGTTGAGCTCCGAAGCCGACATGTATCGACGGGAGCATGGGCGTGATGGCTCGAGCATCATCGCAAAAGGCATGCACGACGACGACGTCATTCGTTTTATGCAATGGCCGTACACGTCGATCTGCTCGGACGGCAGCCACGAGAGCGGGCATCCACGTGGCCACGGTACGTTCCCGCGCGTGCTCGGCCGTTACGTGCGTGAGTCGGGTGTGCTGAGCCTCAGAGAAGCCATTCACAAGATGACCGGCTTGACCGCGTCGACGCTGCGTCTCGACGACCGCGGCCGGATCGAGCCCGGCGCACATGCCGACCTCGTGCTGTTTGATGCCGACACCATCATCGATACCGCAACAATGGCTGAGCCGACGAATCGCTC
>JBFIQH010000211.1:0-5272 GCA_041609735.1 Woeseiaceae bacterium
GCTCATCCCGTTAGTTGAAAACGAAGCCGCCGACATCGTGCACTTTCACGACGTCGGCCGTTCGTCCGCGTCCGTGGCAGATTACGCAGCTCTCGATTTCAGACGAGATCAACGTACTATCCGGGGCCTTGGTGGCCGCAAAATCGGCGCCGTTCTGCATCATGTGTCGCTGCGCGAGATCCGAGGCATGGCATGCCGAGCAAACCGCGGCATTCGGCGAGATAACACGATCGTCGACGGGTGATGCGCGGTCGGCACCGGCATCGACGGTCGTCCCCAGTATCGCGCCCGGCTCGACCGGATAATAGCCGCCGGGAACATGGCAGCCCTCGCAGTTGTTCAGGCGCCCCGGATAATTGAAGTCAAACGTGTGCGGCCGGTTACCGAACCCGCACGCCCCATAAGCGACCCCGGATTTTGCGAACCCGTGCAGTGCATGAATCATGAATTTCATGTCGATCGGGGCGTCGTCCGGCCCCAGCGTATCGGTACAAGGCGCTCCGCGCCGGTTGATGTCGGTCGCATTCGGGTTATGGCAGGTAACGCAAACCTCGATGTTGTCGGTGCGATTATTGCCGTGCATCGATAGCGTATTGTGGCAGTCGTTGCACTTCTCGATCGCCACCGCGTTGCGCCTCGGAACCGGCGCCGGATCGGTGATCGCCGCGTAGCTGACCGGATTCGTAACGGCGATACTCGTCGGCGTCCCGTTGATCACGACCGACGGGTGCCCGTCGATCGTTACGGCGGCGGTTCCCGTCGTGCCGGGCGGAATCGGAATCGGCGAGGTAACGCTGAAGATGCCGTTGCCTTCATCGACCGAGGAACCTCCGCAGCCCGGCGCGCCGAGCGGATTGATCGAGACGGGCTGGGCAGGGGTCCGGCCGCTGCCGGCGTTCGTGTAATCGGTCGTGGCCCAGCTTACGCCGACGGCAAGCCGGCTCGTGCGGTCGCCGCAGGTCGTGAATTAGGGATCGCGGTTGATGTCGTACGGCGCACCGCCGTTCGTCGGATCGGTAACGGACAGCCGGACAACGGGCGTCTCGCCGGGCGCCGTGCCGGAGACACCGAGGATATTGAATTCGAATGCCTGCGCGGCGGTATCTTCCAGGATCTCGTGGGCAACCGGGATCTGCACTAGCCGGCCGTCGGAGTCCGTTACCGCACCGTTCGGGCCGTGGCAATCGACGCACTGCGTGTCGTCCGTAAACACCAGGCCCAGCGGGTGCGTGCCGTCTTCGATCGCGTAGTCGTTTTTGCCGTTCGTCGCATCGCCGTCGTCGTAATGACAGGTGCCGCAGGCTGCCCGGTTTGCGACGAGCCGCCAGTTGCTCGCCTGCGGCGTATTTGCATCGCTCTCATCGTGGCAGGTTTGGTAGTTGCGGACGTCCTGAGGCCACACGACGTCTAACCAGTCGTGCGGCCGGTTTCCGAAACCGACGATCCGGTAGTCGCTCCGCGCCGCGTGAATATTGTGAATGAGCCGCTTCATGTCGACGCTGTTGCCGGTGTTGCCGTCGATAGACGAAGGGTTGTGGCACTGCACGCAGTATTCGACGTCGAAGCGCGCCTCGCCGTGCAGTTCCAGATTGTCGTGACAGGCGTTGCAGGTGTCATTGTCGACGATCAGGCGTGTAAAGGTCGGTGGGCCGCCGGCTGGCACGAAATCGAACGGTGCATTGTTGGCTGGGATATTCTCGGGCCAGAAGCCGCCCGAACTCGTGCGAATTTCGATGCCAAGCCGATGCGTCTTGCGGGCATCGAATTCGGGCGCGGCGGGATAATCGGTTAGCGCATTCGCAAAGGTGTACGTGTAGTTACCCTCACCGCTGTCGACATAGTTGCCCGCCGATGCCGTCTCGGTGGTTGCCTGCGCGTCGATAACGCCACCGTCGTCGCGCGTAATGTAGGACTGCCACTCGCTGGAGCCGCCGTTCCTGCCGGGTGACAGCTGGGCAATGACGAAGCGGATGTTGCCGGCAGGCAGACCTTTGAGTGCCCTCCCCCCGTCGTCCGTAAGGGAAAAGGTCACCGTAGGCGCACCGCCGCCCGCCGGCACCGACACCCTGCTGATAGCAACGTTGATCCTTGTGGCCGAAGTCACAAGAGCTGCGCCGCCGCCGCCGGCCGAGCCAGGAGGGCCGGCCGCACCTCCGGGTCCCGCAGGCCCCGGCGATCCCGAGGCGCCGATGCCGCCGTCGCAAGCGGCAAGCAGCAGCCCGGCAACGACGGCGGCCGCAGCGCAGCAGGCGCGGTTACCACAGGTTGCCATGGTGCGTTACCTTCCTTGTTGTTATGAGCGGCAGGCAGATTCCGCCGTTGTATTTTTTTCTGTCCGAATCTTGACTAAGCATGTAGCGTATCGCAAGAGGCTTCAACGCATAAGGCTGAGCCGCGATTGCCCTCTGCGCGAATCTCGGAATGGGAACGCCTCAGCGAGGCGTCCCACTTTGCTGACAGCTATTAATTCAGCGGCACCGAACGTGTGGGAATGACACCCGGGTTGTGATACTGGGACGTCTCGAATTCCGATCCGGTTCCGTGGCAGACCGCACAGGCCTCCTGGCCATTCGGCAGCCCGCTGCCGCTCGAGCCGTCGGGCGCACCGCATGCGGCGCCGACGATCGTGCACTTCAGGTCATCGACCTGGCCGGCCTGCGACTCGAAGTGTCCCCTGGCCGCCGTGCTCGTATGGCACACGCCGCAGGCCGCCGCCGTCGGCGTCGTCGCGACGTCATCGGTCCAGACCCTTATGTCGGGACCCTGGTTGGTGCTCACAGCCCTCGCCGTCGACCGAGCTACGTTGTAGCTGCCGGGCTTGTGGCAGGTTTCGCAGTTCGCCGGATTCTGCGGATAGGTGACTTCCGCAAAATTACCGCCGCCATCGGTGGTGAATGTGGCGCTCGCAGTGTGAATTGCGTGAATCATGCGGCCGAACGCATAGCCTTCCTGAGTCTCGCCATCCGGGCAGGAGCCTGTGAGAGGATCGGGGTTGCTCGAACACACGGCCGCATCGGCATTGTGGCACATCAGGCAGAACTCGACGTTGCCGTTGCGGTTGGCGCCATGCTCCATAACTCGCTTGTGGCAAACGTTGCATTGCGCGCTATCGAAGGCCGCCTCGCGCCTGGCGCCCGGGAAGTGCAGCACACTGATCGGAGCCGCCCTGCCGTATCCCGTGACGCCGTCGGCATCCTTGTACTCCCAGGCCGGATGGCCACCCAGCCCGATCACGACGTCGCCCGTGAATGCGGTCGGCAGCGCCCGGAAGAACGTAACCGTGAAGCTGCCGTCCGGATTCGCCACGGCAGCATTCTGGATGGCACCGAGATACATCCGGTACGGATAGCCCGTATCGCGGAAGTTCAGATCCTGGACGGCCTGGATCGTCACGCCGTCATTCCGCAGCCTGGCGCCGTGCACGAGACCGTTCTCGTCGCCGCCGTAATAGTCGGCGGTGGCCCACTGCACGTACAGATTCAACGCCGCCACGTCGTCGCCGTCGGGATCCAGGGTCGCGAGGTCGAATTCCGGGTCGTTCAGGATGTCGTACGGATTGCCGCTCGGATCCGTAATCTTGAACGTCACGACCGGCGTCTCGCCGGGACCTGTGTTCGTCGCGCTCAGGATTTCGAAAACGAAGTTGTCGCCGGCTTCGGCGCGCGCGCGCTGATCCTCGCGGATGCGGCTGTGGATCGCGAGCGCGGGCCCCGCGGTCGAAATCGTGCCCAGATGACAGCTCTCACAACTGCCATCTTCGGCCACGGGCGTGAATCCGCCGTCGGATCCGGCCGCGGCGTGGTCGAAAGCGTACGTGGCCTTGCCGGTGACCGCTTCGAAGTCGGATGCGACCAGGCCGTCCGCGTGGCAACCGCCGCAGGTCGTCGCGGTCGCGGCCGCATTCCAGTTGCCGCCATCAGGGGCCGTCGCGGCTGAATGGCAGGTCTCACAGAAGGTCTGCGACTGCGGATAATGGACTTCGCTGAAATCGTCGCCATCGACCATGAACGGGACGACGCGATCATGTCCCATGTGGATGGAATGCACGAGGTAGGCGAAGTCGACCGAGTTGCCCGATTCGGGATCGACCGAGCCCGGATTGTGGCAGGTCACGCAATATTCGACGGTCTTCCGCCTGGCACCATGTTCCGCGAACTCGTAATGGCAGCCCTCGCAGTTGTTCGTGTCCGCGATCAACTTCGTGACGCCCGAGCCGGCGCCGCCATCAGGTGGAAAGTCGTAGACCGGATTGTCGGGCGCCATCGCCACTCGCGCCCCGGAGGCGCGATCCAGACGAATCTCCAGGCCGACGCGATGCGTCAGGCTCGGCTCCCAGGCGACCGCGATCGGATCGGTGACGTTGGTCACATCAGTGGCGAAGGTATATTCGTAATTTCCGGCCTCGATCTCTTGCAGTTCGCCGCCACTTTCGGTCGTCGCCTGCACGGCGCTCTCCAAAACGCCGGGCCGATCCGGTGTTCCTACGCGATTGACATAGCTCTGCCAGTACGGCAAGCCGCCGTTGACGTTAGGATCTGCGGGCACCAGCTTCGCAAATGTGAATCTGACCGCACCGGCATCGAGGCCGGTTGCCGGGTCTCCATTCCGATCCAATACCGTAAATTCGACGACCGGCTGGCTCGCGACCGTAACCTTCGTGATTGTAGCCTGCAGCTTGCCGAGCGTTGCGATCTCCTCGGGCGTGAGGTCGCTGCCGTCGCCGATGGTAATCGCCTGAGACGCCGGTGGTCCTGGCTGTCCGTCGTCACCCGGATCACCCTGCGGACCCCGCGGTCCCGGCGGCCCCTGCTGCCCGTCGTCCCCTTCGCATCCCCACAGCAGTGCTGCCGCGAGCATGATCACTGCCAGCCGAATTGGTCGCGCGCCCTGATTGCTCATGGTGATCCCCGTTTTTCTTGTCCCCGGAAAAAAAAGGGACTTAGACTTAATTTAATTTTTGCAAATGCGCTGCTTCATTCTTATTGCGGGAATTACCTATTGGCGCAGCCGGCGATACCTGTGGTCGGGCGGCGGCGAATGTGGCATAGAGTGTGCGAGGCTTGGCGTCGCCGCCGGTCGTTCACGCCGGGTTCACGCTACCTGGCGCATCCTGATGTAAATGTATCAGTAAGATCAGAGGATTATCGCATGCGACGAAGCGCGTTTATCTTGCTCCTCACCTCGCTGGTCTTCGGCCAGGCGCTCGCCGGCCAGCATCTCGAGTCGATCGTCGAAGACTGCAATGGCTGCCATGGCGACCAGGGCGTCAGCC
>JBFIQH010000212.1:0-5235 GCA_041609735.1 Woeseiaceae bacterium
CCTCCTCACCTCTTTCCGCGTCAGGCCGGTCATCACCGCGACCCTGGAAATATTCGTGGGGCGGCCACGGATCCCATATTCGGAGGTCGCGACGTCGACAAACGCGGATTTGGTCACTTCAGCGAATTCGCGGTACCCAATGCCGAAGCGGAGAAGAATCTTGGCGATGGGTCGCAGGACGATGAAGAAAGCGTCGAGAATCTGTTTCTGGATATGGTCCTGCATGCGCGGTGAATATATTGATGGCATTGGGGTTTTGCCAGAGAATTCCTGAAGTTGGGAAAAATCGCCCAAGTCTCATCACAAGGCTCGATTTGCAGCCACATGTGTTTTTTGCCGTTACGCTGAGAATTGCATCGCGCAAAACTTTCGGGCGCGAAAAATCACGCAATTAACCGAATTATTTCAGTTGCTTAGAAGCTTTTGAAAGTCAGCTTCTGAAAGAATATCGATTTCCAGCTTTTCAGCTTTGGCGAGTTTCGAGCCCGCTTTTTCGCCGGCAACGACGTAATCCGTCTTGCTCGAGACACTGCCGGTGACTTTGCCGCCCTTGGCCTGGATCACCTTTTTCGCTTCATCTCGGGTCATCGCCGACAGTGTGCCGGTGAGGACGAACGTCTTGCCGGCGAGCGCGCCATCCGTCGCTGGTGCTTGCGGTTCCGATTCCTCCCAGCTCACGCCCAACTGCCGCAGGCCGTCGATGACATCGAGATTGTGTTGCTCGTTGAAAAACGCGGAAATCCGTGATGCGACTATAGGCCCGACATCTTGCGCCATCTGCAACTCCTCGTCCGAGGCTGCAATAATGGCGTCGAGCTTGCCGAAGTGCGCGGCCAGCGTCGATGCTGTCGCTTCACCGACGTCCCGAATGCCCAACGCAAACAGGAAGCGCGCCAGTGTCGTTGCCTTACTCTTCCCGATCGATGCGACGAGATTGGCGGCAGACTTCTCGCCCATTCTTTCCATCCCGGCAAGCTCTTCCTGTGTCAACGTGAACAGGTCAGCCGGTGTTTTCACGCGCTCCGCTGCAACGAGCTGCTCGATCAGTTTTGCGCCAAGACCCTCGATATCCATGGCGCGCCGCGACACGAAATGCTTCAGTGCTTCGGTACGCTGAGCGGCGCAATAGAGCCCACCGGTGCAACGGGCGACCGCCTCACCTTCTTCGCGGGCGACAGCGGAACCACAAACCGGGCACTTTTTAGGAAGCTGCACACGACGGGCGTTTTTCGGCCTGCGGCTCTCGACGACCGCAACGACTTCCGGAATCACGTCGCCGGCGCGCCTCACCGTAACCGTGTCGCCGACACGCACGTCTTTACGATGCAACTCGTCGATGTTGTGCAGCGTCGCATTACTGACGGTGACGCCGCCAACAAATACGGGCTCGAGGCGGGCAACCGGGGTTAGTGCGCCGGTTCGTCCCACCTGGAATTCAATGCCGCTGACGGTCGTCAATTCTTCCTGTGCGGGAAACTTGTGGGCAATCGCCCAACGCGGTGCTCGTGACACGAAGCCGAGCTCGCGCTGGTCCAAGAGGCTGTTCACTTTATAGACAACGCCGTCAATCTCGTACGGCAGCTGGTCGCGCTTTTCGCCGATGGCGGCGTAGTAGCCGAGGCAGCCATCGACGCCTCGCACCACGGTTCGCTCCGGGCAGGTCTTGAAGCCCCACTCCTGCAACTGGTCGAGCACGGCGTCATGATAAGGCGGCAGGTTGCCGCCCTGCACCAACCCCACCGAGTACACGTAGATATCGAGGGGCCGCTGCGCCGTCAGCTTAGGATCGAGCTGCCGCAGGCTGCCGGCGGCCGCGTTTCTCGGATTGACAAAGGTTTTCTCGTCAGCTGCCCGTGCTCTTTCGTTGTAGGCCTCGAAGCCGGCTTTTGGCATGAAAACTTCGCCGCGCACTTCCAGCACTTCGGGAAATCCCTTGCCGAGCATTCGTAATGGCACCGCTTCGATCGTGCGGACGTTGTGGGTAATATCCTCGCCGGTCGTGCCATCGCCTCGTGTGGCGCCCCGAACCAGCACCCCGCTCTCGTATGTCAGGCTGACCGCAGCGCCGTCAAGCTTCGGCTCCGCGGCATACTCGATGTCGTCACCGTCATCCTCTCGCTCGAGCCTGTCGCACACGCGCCGGTGAAATTCACGCAGCTCCTCGTCGTCGAACGCGTTCTCGAGAGACAGCATTGCAATTGCATGCTCGACGGTGCCGAACGCGCTGATCGGTGCATCGCCAACCCGCTGGGTCGGCGAGTCGGACGTCACGAGTTCGGGGTGCTCGGACTCCAGCGCCTGCAACGCACGCATCAGGCGGTCGTATTCGGCGTCCGGTACCTCCGGATCATCGAGCACGTGGTACCGATAGTTATGGTGCCGGATCTGCTCGCGCAGCGCTTCGACTTCCGCGATCGTCTTTTTCGAAACGGCCATCGCGCGGGTCGTTCCGTCACGCAACCTTGTGGGTGTGTTCGAACTGCACGATTTCCTCGCGCAGGTATCGTTCGCGTTGGATGCTCAGCGTGCTGCCGGACTCGTCCAGCAGCTCTGCGTTCAATGACTGCGCCAGGGTCCTCGCTGCGGCCATCATCAGGTCGAACGCGTCGGCACCGTCGATTGGGCCAGGCAGCACCGTGAACAGGCTAATGCCCGGAATCGACTGCTCCTTGATGTTCGCAAGATCGAAACTGCCCGGCTCGACGAGGCTGGCTGCGCTGAACACGGTGCGGTCCTCGTCGTTCCCGTCGAGACGATGGAAAATGCCGAATTTTCCGTGGCGCATACCGATGCCGCGCAAGCTCAGAATAAGCTCGTCCCCCGGAAACACACCGCCGCCTCGCGCGACGAGCCTGAGCGCGACGATTTTCTGTTCCGCCGGGGGCGCTGGCGCATCGCCACCAGCGTCATCATCGTCATCGGCAGTCGAGACGGAGGGAGATTCATCGGCGTCGGCCACGTCGGCGGCGCTGTCGAACGTCGGTGCACGCCGTTCGACAAGGTCCGGTGTAGCGTCGGTCTTCGATTCGCGGCGGCTATACCAATAGACGCCCACAATGACCAGCAGCCCGAAGAGCAGCAATAACCATCGCAAACCGTCCATACAGCTAACTCGCTGCCATTTTCACCGCTTCGTCGAGATCGACGGAGACCAGGCGGGAAACGCCCGGCTCCTGCATTGTAACGCCTGTTAGCTGGCGGGCCAGTTCCATCGTCACTTTGTTGTGGGTGATGAAAACGAACTGGACCTTATCGGACATTTGCTTGACGATTTCGCAAAAGCGGCCAACGTTGGCATCGTCCAGCGGTGCGTCCACCTCGTCCAGCATGCAGAACGGCGCCGGGTTCAGCTCGAAAATCGCGAACACGAGCGCCACCGCGGTCAGTGCTTTTTCACCACCCGACAGCAGGTGAATCGTGCTGTTGCGCTTGCCCGGCGGACGCGCCATGACGGTTACACCAGCCGACAACAGGTCTTCGCCGGCCAGCTCCAGGTACGCGTGACCGCCGCCGAACAGCTTCGGAAACAGTTTTTGGAAGCCGACGTTGACGTTATTAAAGGTCTCGCGGAACCGTGTCCGCGTTTCTCGGTCGATCTTGCGGATGGCGCCTTCCAGCGTCGCCAGCGCATCGTTCAGGTCGGCTAGCTGCGAGTCGAGATATTCCTTGCGCTCGGATTGTTCCTTGAATTCGTCGATCGCGGCCAGGTTGATCGGGCCTAGCCGATCGATGCGGCGACGGATTTTGACAAGTTTTTCGTCCCAGGACTCGATCGTCGCCGATTCGTCCATTTCCTCGAGCAGCGTTTCGATCTTGAAATCCGTATCGCGCAGCTGGTCGGCAAAGCCTTCGCGACGCACGCGCACTTCCTGCACCGCCATTTCCGCTTCGCTGACCTTCGTGCGCGCCTCGTCAGCCTGCTGATCCGCCTGCATGCGTGCCTGATCGAGTTCCCGAATCCGGGATTCCACGTCCTCGACAAGTTTGCGCGCCGCGGCCAGCTCCTCTTCAACCTCAATGCGCGCCGCCAGCTGCTGCTCGAGCCGCTGCTTGTTGTCTCCCAGCGGCGCTTCGCTCATCTCGAGCTGTTCCCGGATCTCGCGTTCGCGATGCTGGAACTGCACCAGCTGCCGCTGCATACGTTCGAGATTCTGGGCCGCCGATTCCTTGCTGGTGCGCCGGCTCTCGAACTGAATCGCAATGTTCTGCACGGCCTGCCGATCTTCCTCAGCCTGGCTGCGCACCCGATCGAGTTCACGACGCAGCTCATCGCGACGGACTTCGAGGCTCTGCTTCTGCTGATCCAGCTCGGTCAGCGTTTCGTTAGCCTGCCGGAAGCGCGTTTTCGACTCGCGCAGCTGCTCATCCGCAGCGATGCGTTCTTTGTCGAGGTCGTCGGCCTCCTCCGCGATCGCTGCCCGGCGAGCGTTCGCCTGGTCCATCTGGTAGCGCGCCGAATCCAGCGCTGCCTTCGTTTCCGAGTACTCGTTCAACAGCGCCGCCGCGTCCCGTTGCACGGACTCGCGTCGTTCCTCGAGCTGGGTCAGGCGTGTACGGCCGTCGAGCAGCAGCTTGCGAGCGCTGGCAAAGCGCGCCTGGAACTCACGAATGTCGTTTTTTAGGCGCCGCATTTCGTGTTGACGCGACAATACACCGGCCTTCACGTCCTGATCTCGCGCAACGCGCAGCCAGTTCCTGCCCAGCCAGACGCCGTCGCGGGTAATGACCGATTCGTCGCTCGGCAGCGCATCCCGCATCGACAGCGCACGACCGAGACTCTCGGCGATGCGAACGCCAGCGAGACGTGTACGGGCGGCCTCGGGCGCGCCCTTCACCTTTGATGCCAGCGTCGAGTCATCGACCGCGGATTTGCCGCTGCGGCTATCGAGAAACGTTAACCGGCCGGCTTTCAATTTGCCGATGTTCTCCGTTACCGGCTCCATGTCGTCGACGCAGACCGCCTGCAGGTAGTCGCCGAGCACGGTTTCGACGGCCTTCTCCCAGCCATCGTCTACATCGAGTGTCTGCACGACGCGCCGGTTATTCGCGAGGCCGGCACCTTGCAGCCATTCCTGGATGCCGTCTTCGCCTTCGCCCAGCGCGGCCTTCTGCATCGCGTCGAGCGACGCATATTTACCCTCGGCCACCTGCAACAGCGAACGGCGCTCCTCGACGAGGCGGGTCAGCTTCTGGTCCTGTTCACGCAGCTTGCGAATCTTCTCGCCAATGTCGGCG
>JBFIQH010000213.1:0-5219 GCA_041609735.1 Woeseiaceae bacterium
CGAGGTGAATCTCGGCGGCGGCAGCTTCAAGTCGCAGATGAAGCGCGCCGACAAGAGCGGCGCCGAATTTGCGCTGGTGCTCGGCGAAGAGGAGCTGGCATCCGGGCAGGTGGGGTTGAAACCATTGCGCAGCAGTGAGGATCAAGTGAGCATCGCCACGGCGGATTTGCCGGCCGAGCTCGCGAAACGCCTCGGACTGGAAACGTAAATGACGTCGCCCGCAGGTTGGGCGCAACATCAAGCAGGATGAAAAGGTTTTAATGTGGACGACTTACTCTCAGAAAAAGAACAGATAGACAAGATGCGCACCTGGTGGTCCGACTACGGCAACTACGTCATCGCCGGAGTCGTACTTGGTGCCGCGATCTTGTTCGCCATCAACTATTACCAGACAAGCACGCGCAATGCGCAGCTTGAAGCGTCGCGACTCTACGATGAATTGACGAATCACGTCGTCGACGGCGATCTCGATGCCGCAGAATCCGTAACCGGTCGCATCGATGCGGACTTCGGCGACAGCGCGTACGCCCCGCAAAGCAAGCTGGCCATTGCACGCCTGTACATGGACCAGAATCGGGACCAGGACGCGGCCGACGTGCTCGCCAACCTGGTCGCCGGCCATGCAGAGGAGCCCTTCAAGCTGGTTGCCCGGCTGCGTCTTGCAAAGATCTACCTCTACCAGGGCAAGGCCGACGAGGCAGTCGCATTGCTCGAGGATGAAGACAACGAGGCTTTCGCGGCACGCTATGCGGACGTGCTCGGCGATGCCTACGTTGCGCTCGGGCGTTTCGGCGAGGCCCGCGATGCCTACCAGCGTGCATTGTCGGAGCCGAACCAGGGTGCGACCGTCGACCGGCAGTTCGTGCAGCTCAAGCTGCTCGATTTGCCATTGGAAACGGCGAGCGGTGACAGCGATGCTGCCGACGGCGAGGCGGATGACGAGGACGCCGAGTGAATGCTTTGATACGCAACGCAGCCTTGGCCCTGACGTCGATGTCGCTCGCGGCCTGCGGCCTGTTCGGCGATGACGATGAGCTGAAGCCGGCCAAGTTGCTCGAGTTCGACACGCGCGTAACGATCAAGCGCCTGTGGTCGGCAAAGCTCGGTGATGACGCGGAATTCCTGCGTGTTGCGCTGCGACCGGCCGGCGACGGCAATCGCATATACGCGGCCAGCGTCGACGGCAATGTCTCGGCGTTTGATCCTGAAACCGGCAAGCAGATCTGGCGCAACAAACTGGATATGGGCTTGTCGTCCGGACCGGGAGTCGGCAACGGCATGGTCGTTGTCGCATCGTCCGACGGCATCGTCGTTGCGCTCGACGCAAGCAGCGGCGACGAACGCTGGCGCAGCGACGTCGGCGGCGAATCGCTGGCGACGCCGGTCATTTCGCCAAATGGTGTCGTCATCCAGACGGTCGACAACCGCCTGCGTGTCCTGGAGAGATTCGATGGCCGTGAGCGCTGGGTCGTACTGCAATCGATGCCGGTTCTGACGATGCGAGGCACTGCAACGCCGGTCATCGTCGGCTCCAATGTCGTCGCCGGGTTCGACAATGGCCGCCTCGTCGCCGTCGACCTGCAGACCGGGGCGATCGAGTGGGAGGCATTGCTTGCGCCACCGTCCGGCCGATCCGATCTCGAGCGGCTTTCGGATATCGACGGTGCCATCGTCTCCGTCGGCCAGGATGTCTACGCGGCCGGCTACCAGGGCCGGATTGCGGCCGTCGCCGCCGAGTCCGGCCAGGTGCTGTGGGCCGCGGAAATTTCGACGTACCAGGGTGTATCGGCCGACTGGACCAGCCTGTACACGGTGCAGGACGGCGGCGAAATCATCGCGTTGTCGCGGCGTAACGGTAACGAAACCTGGCGGACCGACGCGCTGTTACGGCGCGACCCGACGCTGCCGGTGCCGTTCAACACGACCGTCGTCGCCGGGGACTTCGAAGGTTACCTGCACTTTTTCAGCAATATCGACGGCACACCCGTTGCGCGCCTGAAATTCGGTGGCGCCGCAATTAGCGTGCCACCGGTCGTCGTTGCCGACCGGCTGTACGTGCAGAGTGACAGCGGCACGCTGGCGGCGTTCGCGGTGCAGCAGCCGCGGCGGCCGAATAATCGTGCGCCCGACATCGCCGAATCCGACGAGGGCGCCTGACACCCGGTGTCCAGGCGAAGAACGCATGCTGCCCGTCATCGCGCTGGTCGGTCGCCCGAACGTCGGCAAATCCACGCTCTTCAACCGGCTGACACGATCGCGTGACGCGATCGTTGCCGACTATCCGGGCCTGACGCGCGATCGCCAGTACGGCTTCGGCAAGCTTGGCCCGGTCCCGTATCTCGTCATCGATACCGGCGGCGTCGCCGGCGGGGAGCAGGGCATCGAAGAAATCATGGTGTCGCAGTCGGTGCGCGCGCTGGCCGAAGCCGACGTGGCGCTGGTCATGGTCGACGGCCGCGCCGGCGTCACGGCCGCTGACGAGCACGTCGCGAGCCTCGCGCGCAAGCACGCGAAGACGACCCGGCTTGTCGTCAACAAGTCGGAGGGCCTGGACCCGGATATCGCCGCCAGCGAGTTTCACGCGCTGGGCGTCGGCGATCCGATCGCGATTTCGGCCGCCCACGGCGACCGCATTGCGGCGATGATGGATGCCGTGTTGGCAGGGTTCGAGGCGCCCGGCGCGGAGCTTCAGGAGGACGACGATGATGACCGCGCACTGGCGATCGCCATCGTTGGCCGGCCAAATGTCGGCAAGTCGACGCTGGCCAATCGCCTGCTGGGCGAAGACCGCATGGTCGTTTACGACCAGCCGGGCACGACGCGCGACAGCGTGCAGGTGCCGTTCGAACGCAATGACCGCCAATACCTGTTGATTGACACGGCCGGCATCCGCCGCCGCGCCCGCGTGCATGAGGCCATCGAAAAATTCAGCATTATCAAGGCGCTGCAAGCCATCGAGCGCGCCCAGGTCGTGATCGCCGTTATTGACGCGCGGGAAGGCATCACCGAGCAGGACGTCAGCCTGCTCGGGCTCGTGCTCGAACGCGGCCGCGCGCTGGTCGTCGTGACCAACAAGTGGGACGGGCTCGATGCCGACCAGCGCAAGCACGTCCGCGACGAGATGGATCGGCGCCTGCCGTTTCTCGATTTTGCCGAGCGCCTGACGATCTCGGCGCTGCACGGGACGGCCGTCGGCGACCTGCTGCCGGCGGTCGAGCGAGCCTACAGCGCGGCCACCCGCAAGCTGTCGACGACCGAGCTGACGCGCGAGCTGGAGGCGGCGGTCATCGCCCATCCGCCACCGATGGTGCGCGGTCGCCGGATTCGATTGCGTTATGCGCACCAGGGCGGCCGGAATCCGCCGGTGATCGTGATTCACGGTAACCAGACCGACAAGCTGCCGGAAGCTTACCGGCGCTACCTGGTCAACCGGTTTCGCAAGGCTTTCAAGCTGAAAGGCACGCCGGTACGCCTGGCGTTCAAAACCGGCGATAATCCGTTCAAGGGTAAACGCAACAAGCTGACGCCGCGGCAGCAGCAAAAACGCCGCCGGCTGATGAAGCATGTGAAGAAATAGTATGGGTAGCGCGCGCAAGCACTTCACTGTCGACGGCAGGTTCCGCATGCATCGCGGCGGCTACCTCGAGTCGCCGACGCTGGCCTACGAGACCTGGGGAACGCTGAATGATGCGCGCGACAACGGCGTACTGATTTACAGCGGGCTGTCGCCATCGGCCCACGCGGCGTCGTCGGCCGAAGATCCGTCGGCCGGCTGGTGGCAGGACATGATCGGCTCGGGCCTGCCGATCGATACCGACCGCTACTTCGTCATCTGCGTCAATTCGCTCGGCAGCTGTTTCGGTTCGACGGGACCGGCATCCGTCAACCCGGCGACGAACGAGATCTACCGGCTCGATTTTCCGACACTGACGCTCGAGGACGTCGCGGAGGGTGCGTGGTGCGTCGCGCAGCACCTCGGGATAGAAACCCTGCATACCGTCATCGGCTGTTCGATGGGCGGCATGAGCGCGCTGGCATTCTGCGTACGTCACCCCGGCGCTGCCAGGGGGCTGATATCGATCTCCTCGGCGACCCGCGCCGAACCGTTTTCGATCGCGGTGCGCTCCCTGCAGCGCGAAATGATTCGCTCGGACCCGAAGTGGAACAAAGGCGAGTACGCAAAAGACGATCCGCCGATCGTCGGTCAGCGACTCGCGCGCAAGCTCGGCATGATGACGTATCGTTCTGCGGAAGAATGGCGCGGTCGCTTCGGGCGCGAGCGCGCAACGGCGGAAGGTGCCCCGGGCGACATTTTCAAGATCGAATTTTCCGTTGAATCCTACCTCGAGGCGCACGCGCAGAAGTTCACGGGCCAGTTCGACCCCAATTGCTACTTGTACCTGTCACACGCGTCGGACCTTTTCGACCTGGCCGAGTACGGCGGTTCGCTGCAATCCGGATTCAAACGACTGCGGCTCGAGCGAGCGCTGGTGATTGGCGTCCGCACCGACATATTGTTCCCGCCGCATCAACAGAAAGAACTGGCGAAAGGGCTGCAGGCCGTCTGCCCGCAGACCAAAATCGTCAAGCTCGACTGCATTCGCGGTCACGATTCGTTCCTCGTCGATATGGACGCGTTCCGCCCGGTTATTTGCGATTACTTCGAATCCTGCCAGGAATGTCCCTGAACCGGGGCACTCGTGCGGGACACCAAATTCTGGGCTATAGTCCAGCAGTCGTGCACACGATAAGGCTGTTGTGTCGTCCGCGACGTCGAACGCCTGTAAAACAATAATTCAAAACCACCAAAAAGGAGATCATGATGCGCAAGATTCTGCTTGCAGCCGCGCTGCTGCTGCCGTTGCCTACGCTCGCCGACCACATGGATGTCATCGAATTCAAGCTCATGGATGGATGTTCGGTCAGCCAATTCATGGAACTCGTTGCCGACTTCAACGAATGGGGGAATACGGTCGGATACAACGCAAAAATCGCTGTACCGCTACAAAGCAATAATCTTGTCAGCTGGTACTGGCTCGGAACCAGCGCCGATGCGGCGACGTTCGGCAAGGCATGGGATACCTGGCGCGACGCCCAGGCCGACCCGAATTCTGCACCGGCCAAGTTGCAGGCCCGTTTCTCGAAATGCAGCGAAAATATCGGCCGACGGGGAAACGACGTCTAATAGGCGTACCGCGATTTTTTAATCGCTGAGTCGC
>JBFIQH010000214.1:0-5145 GCA_041609735.1 Woeseiaceae bacterium
GGTGAAGCGGACGTCACCGTCGCGGTCCCGCGTCAGTACCGTCGAGCTGCGCGTCCCGTAATCGGGCATGACGACAAACGGCGCGGTCAGCGCGTGCGCTTTATCGAAAGGCAGACCGCCGGTCCGGACTTCGCTGGCGCGTGCTCGCTCACGATCGTTTAGCAGGCGCAACAGTTCGGTCTCGTTGACACGTCCGGCATCGAGCAGCGCCTGCAACGCCTGCTTGGTGCGCTCGACTTTCGGCCACGGCGTATCGAGCGTCGCGTTGGCGACCGCATAAATGCCGGGCACGAGCTCCCGCGGCGTGCCGTCGCGGTTGCATCGGTAGGCCAGTGTTTCACCGTCGCCGACGACGAGGTTGAACCCGGCGTAGCGGTGTCCGTCGAGCGATGACACATAGTCGATGGGTGATGCGTTACCCTCGAGGAACCCGGTCACCAGATGCCCGCGTGACTGCAGCCGGGCCGTTGGCTGATCGGCGTCACGGTAGTTCGTGACCGCCGCATATCGGCCGTCCCGCGCGACGGCCAGCCAGGTGCCGGCGGCCTGCAGGTCGCGGCCGCCGAGGATGTCCGGCTTGTCCGGCCACCAGTCTGCGTTCTGCGTCGGCCGCGCATGAAACTCGTCGCGATTGGCGGCAACAATCAGCGGCAAGTCCGTGCTTACGCGATGCGCGATGACGATGAGGCACATGTCGGGTTCTGACCGGCGCGATCAGCTGTCGATCCAGTGATCGACGAGCCGGCGCGCGATCGAAACCTTGAAGGGCAGCTTCGGATAGCCCGAGCGCAGCTCCTTGCGGGTAAACCATTGCGCATCCTCGAGTTCGCCATCGTTCAGGACGATCTCGGTTGACGAGGCCTCGGCGACGAAACCGAGCATCAGCGACGACGGAAACGGCCAGGGCTGGGAACTGTGATAACGGACGGTACCGGTACGCACATTCGTTTCCTCGAACACTTCCCGGCGCACCGCGTCCTCGACGCTTTCGCCGGGCTCGACGAAGCCCGCGATGGTCGAGTACCTGGCCTCGGGCCAGCTTGACTGCCGGCCGAGCAGGCACTGCTCGCCGTTCGAGACGAGCACGATGATCGCCGGGTCGACGCGCGGGAACAGCACGCGCTCGCACTCGGGGTTCACGCACTGCCGGCTGTTGCCGCCGGCCTGCGGGCGTGCGGACGAGCCGCAAATGCCGCAAAACATCTGCGTACGGTGCCAGATGACCAGGGCACGACCGTGCGCGACGAGGTTCGCTTCGTCGGGCGGTAACACGGTGCCGAGGAATCGAAGGTCGTGAAACTCGCCGAGCTCGCGGAGCGGGGCATCTTCGGCGCCTTCGATCGCGAACGCGAAGGCCGGCCGGTTGCGATACAGGCCGAGAAAGATCAGGTCATCGGTGTCGTTGATATAGTGGCCCGCCTGCCGCCGATCGAGCAATATCGCGCGTAGCGGATCGCCGCCGACGAGGCATTGCTCGTTCCAGATTGGCACGAACCGGCTGTCCTCGCTTTGCGCGGCTCTCTCGATCCAGTCCGAATCCTTGCGGCGCTCGCCGCTGCGATCGACGAAGGCGCCGGCGAATACATTGGTGTTCTCCATTCGACCATTCCCGGCAGCAGGGTGCGGCGTGCAGTTTAACGCATGCCTGCACCACCGAGTCGTTCCCGGATGCGCCCGGCTGACCGCGGGACAGGGACTGCGGACGGCTAGTTCGCCGACAGCCGGCGCACACCCGGCCGACGCTGCTGAAGCGATTCGATTTCACAGGCCGGGCAGGTCTTCCGGTCGAGAGCGTAGGCATCCTGCACGTAACGCCCGCGGCAGCGGCGGCAACTGGCGAGATACAGCTCGTCGTTCCACGAAATACTCTGCAGCAGGTTCCAGGCCCACTCGAAGTTCAAGAGCGGCTTGTCGTGCAGCATCAGGTAGTTCTCGAACGCGCGGCAGACGCGATGGCCGAATTCGACATCGGGTCGCGGCCAGCAGCAGTGCACGCGATTGTCGTCGCCGACGCGCAGCAACAGGCCCGCGCAGTACAGCGCGATCAGCGTCGTCGCCTGCAGCTGGTGTTCGGGATTCTTGACGAAGCGATCGATCTGCCGTGGCGACTTACCGCGCCGGCGCCGCACGTCGTTGTTGCCGCGATTCTTGAAATAGGTGCTGTAGAGCTTGCGGATGCGGTCGTCCGAGAGCCCGGTACAGTCCCGAATCGTTCGCGTGCGGGCCTCGTGGCCGATCATCCGGAGCGCCAGTTCAAACTGGCTGCGCTCGCCGGCATAGCGGTCGTCGGTCAGCCGCATATGTACCCCCTTATGCTAGAAATAACCCATATATAATATTTCCGAAGGAGTATTATCTATAATTGGGAATAAAAACCAATATATAGTTACTTCTAAATCCAGCCAGATTCGCCGTCTCCGGAGCCGCCCATGGACTTCCAGCCCCCAGAACCCGCCGATCTCGCCAATGTCCACGCGTTGAACACAGCGTTCATCGACGCCCTGTGTGCAAAAACCCTCCCGGCGCGCTTGTTGGCTATCGTGCCGCATGGCCTGCAGGCCACGTGCAGCGAAACCCGCGCCCCGGCGCGGCTGCGGCGCTGCCCGTTCCTGTTGTTCTCGCTTGCCGAAGACGACGCAAGGCGCTGGAATCGTTTGTTCGAGCGTGCGCGCTCGCCGCACCCCGATCTCGTCGATGCCATGGCGGGAGCCCCTGACCGGTTTGCGCCCGTCGTCCTCGCAGCCCTCGGTTTCCTCTGGCACCTGGCCCGGCGGCGCCCGTATGCGGCGCGGGTGGTCAGCGGCGCGTCGCTGGCCTGGTGTGAGCGCCTGGCCGAGTCCACGCTCGTCGATATCCACCGTTTCGCCGTCGCCGAGGACGACCTCGTCGGTTTCCGCAATGGCGCAGATGCAGCGTTCTGGCGCCGGCTGCTGGTTTCCGCGACGAGCAGCGACAAGTCCGTGCGCCGCGCGGCGCGCCTGGCCGCGCTGCAATCCCTGTTGACGGGGACGCAGGGCGGCAATTACCCGCGCATTCAAGCCGCGGCGTGCTCGATGCCGGTACCGGCACGCAAGGTGGCCGACGCGTCACTTGTGTCGAAACAGAAGGCACGTGGTTACAATACGCCGCCTGATGACAGCGCTACAGATAAGAAACCTCACAAAAACCTACGAAAACGGTAATCGAGCGCTCAAGGGTATCGACCTCGATGTCGACGCCGGCCAGTTCTATGCATTGCTCGGACCGAACGGTGCGGGCAAGACGACGGCGATCGGTATCGTGACATCGCTGGTGAACAAGACGTCGGGCAGCGTCCAGGTCTTCGGCCACGATATCGACACGGACCTCGAGGCAGCGAAGTCTTCGATCGGGCTCGTGCCGCAGGAGATCAACCTGAACCTGTTCGAGGCCGTCGAAAACATCGTACTGAATCAGGCCGGCTATTACGGGCTGGGCCGAAGGCTGGCGCGGGAAAGAACGGAGAAGTACCTGCGCACGCTGCAGCTGTGGGACCGGCGTAAGGATCGGGCGCGCGACCTGTCCGGCGGCATGAAGCGCCGCCTGATGATCGCGAGAGCGCTCGTGCATGAGCCGAAACTGCTGATCCTGGATGAGCCCACGGCCGGCGTCGACATCGAGATCCGCCGATCGATGTGGGAATTCCTGACGGAGATCAACGCGGCCGGCACGACCATCATCCTGACGACGCACTATCTCGAGGAGGCAGAGTCGCTGTGCCGGCGGGTCGCAATTATCGACGAAGGAACGATCATCGAGGATGCGCCGATGAAGGAGATCCTGCGCAAGCTGCAGCGCGAGGTTTTTGTGCTGAGTCTTTCCGAACCCATGGCGAAACTGCCGACGCTCGACGGCTTCGAACCGCAGCAGCGCGACGACGGCGACCTGGAAGTGTCGATCGGCGAGGGCTACACCCTGAATGAGCTGTTCCGGCAACTGAGCGCACAGGGCATTACCGTCGCCAGCCTGCGCAACAAGGCGAATCGGCTGGAGGAACTGTTCATGCGGCTCGTCGAGAGCAAGCAGGCCGACAGCGAGGAGGTCGCTTGAACATCGCGCTGAACGCAATTGCCGTCAAGACACTAATCCGCAAGGAAGTCATTCGTGTCATGCGTATCTGGGTACAGACGATCGTGCCGCCGGCGATCACGATGACACTGTATTTCATCATTTTCGGCAACCTGATCGGCCGGCGTATCGGCTCGATGGACGGCTTCGATTACATGGCCTACATCGCGCCGGGGCTGATCATGATGTCGGTGATCACGAACTCTTACGGAAACGTCGTATCGTCGTTCTTCGGCGCGAAGTTCGGGCGGCACGTGGAGGAGATGCTGGTTGCGCCGATGTCGAACTCGGCCATCGTCATCGGTCATGTCGCCGGTGGCGTCATCCGCGGATTATTCGTCGGCGCGCTCGTCACCGCTGTCGCGCTATTCTTTACAAAACTCGATGTCGTGCATCCATTTATCACAATTTCGATCGTGCTGCTGTCGTCGATCGTGTTCTCGCTCGCCGGCTTCATCAACGCGGTATTTGCGAAAAAGTTTGACGACATCTCGATCGTGCCGACTTTCGTGCTGACGCCGTTAACCTATCTCGGCGGGGTGTTCTATTCGATCTCGCTGTTGCCGGAGTTCTGGCAAAAGGTGTCGCTGGCGAACCCGATCCTGTACATGGTCAACGCCTTTCGTTACGGCATTCTTGGCACGTCGGACATCGATATACAGCATGCCTACGCGATCCTGCTCGTCTTCGTCGTCCTGCTGTTCAGTGTTTGTGTCACGCTGATGAACCGCGGCATCGGAATTCGCGAGTAGACGGACGATGTGCGGTCGTTTTGCATTTTATTCCCCGAGCGAAGCGACTGCAGCTCTGTTCGGCGTTAGCGGCACGCCGCCGGTCGAGCCGCGCTACAACATCGCGCCAACGCAGCATATCGCGGCAATACGTGACGCCGAGAGCGGCGACCGCGAACTGGCGATCCTGCGCTGGGGGCTGATTCCGTTCTGGGCGAAAGATCCGTCGATCGGCAATCGCATGATCAATGCGCGGGCCGAGACGGTCGCCGAAAAGCCGTCTTTCCGTGCTGCTTACAAGCACCGCCGCTGCATCGTGCTGGCTGAC
>JBFIQH010000215.1:0-5067 GCA_041609735.1 Woeseiaceae bacterium
ACCGAGAACATACGCGCCCGGCTCAACATGCGAGACTTTCTCGATACCATGCGAGCAAGCGGCGTCGATACTGGCGGCGGACCCGCCGCGTACAGTCAGCGTGACAAACAGCAGTTCGCGAACAGCTTGGATCGTTTTCTGACGAAGCACGCACAACGCGAGTAGCGTATCGCTTTGATGGTCAAGATCGTTGCAACCCTTGTTCTCGGAACGAGCCGAGGCCGCCTCCGTCGCGGCTTAACAATGCTATAGAATCTCTTGTCCCCAATGCGTTGGTTAATGACATGCTACTCCTTGTAAGCGGAACCTCCAGGTCCGGAAAAACGCTCATAGCCAGGAGAATCCTCGCCGACAGGCAGGTTCCGTACCTGTCGCTCGACTGGTTGATGATGGGGTTCAATGACGGGATACCCGAGTACGGCATTCATCATCAATTGTGGCCAAACGAAATTGCCGAAAAGATGGAGCCGTTTTTGCTGGGCATGATCGACTGTATGCTCGTGGACGGCATGGATTATGTGATTGAGGGCGAAGCAATGCTGCCTCGCTCAGTCGCCCGTTTGATCGAAAAACACCCTGACGAGATCGGGGCGGTGTTTTTGGGCTACACCGAAATCGATGTAAAGGAGAAAGTTGCGCTGGTTAAAAAGTATAGCAATGCCGAGAATGACTGGCTGACGAAAGAGTCAAATGCATACATCCAGGACCATATCGAGAATATGATTGCTTACAGCAAGATGATCAAAACCGAATGTGAAAAACACGGTTTGTCTTACGTTGATACTTCGAGAAATTTTTTGGAATCGATTAAAGCGGCAACAAACTATTTGGTTGGTAATTTGAATTGAAAAAATGTTGCAATAATTAGAGTCGAAGTACATTTCGCTGATTGTCCACGACAGACCTTCCTGTCCCGGCCGGAAAAACGTACGCCGGCCCTCTTTTCGATCATGACCCCACCACCGTTCACTGCTCCGTCGGCGGCAGCGTCTCATCCCGGAGCAGCGCGTTGTATTTGTCAGGATCTTGATGGTTTCCTAGAGCCGGATCCCTCGAGGCGACCGTCGCTGCTTTCCACCGGTGCGCCATCGATCGACAATGTGCCGCCGAAGTTGGTCTGCACCAACACGCCCACGGTGTAGCCGCTTAATTTGTGCGACGCCTTATCGCTGCAGATGCCCGGCGTCCCGCAGCACCTGCTGAAAGCGCGGTTCCCCGGCAAGCGGCTTCAACAGGCGGTCGTCGCCCGACTGGATGATGCCCGGATCGCGAATGCTGATAGCGGTTTCGAGCCATTCGAGCGCCGACTCGATGTCTCCCCACTGGGCGTATATCTGGCCGTACTGGTACGAAGCTGCCTCCCCGTTTTCCGCGAACATCGCATCGTAATGCGCTTGTGCCTTGCTCCTGTTACCTGCAGCGTCATACAGAATTGCCAGCGCAGTGTTGCGGGCCCAGTTCAACGGTTCCTGTTCCGCCAGCGCAAGTGCAGCGGAAAGATCGCCGCTGGTTTCGAAAATGCACATCGCGGAATAATAGTGGAAGCGGCCTACATCCGGTTCGATTTCCAGTGCCCGCTTGCGGACTTCCTCGGCAGCTTCACAGTCGCCGGCCTTGAAATTGATGTAGGACTTCCAACGCATGATATCCAGTGACAGCGGATCGAGGCTGCTGGCCTTGTCGATAACGGCTATCGCTTCGGGATATCGGCGAAGATTAGTCAGCGCAGTCGCGTATTCGCCTAGGACGGCAACGCTCGCGGGATAACGCGCGGCAGCCTTGCCAAGGTATTCCACAGACCGTGCATAGTCGAAGTTCACGGTAGCGATGCGGCTGATGGCGCTGAGTGTGCGCTCGTTTTCCGGGGCGAGGCGTTCGAGTTCTCCTGCAATTTGTTCCATCCGTTCGATCGACTCGAGGAATTCCCCCCAACCGTTTCGATTCTTGTAGTCCCAGACCCTTAACGTCCCCGCCAGGGCATCGACGTAATCAGGATCGATGGCCAGCGCTTTCTCGAAGTGGGCCTGTGCGCGCTCGAGCGGCTCCAGCTCGTCGGGATTGCGCTGCAAGATGTAGTTTCCCCGCAGGTATTCCTCGTAAGCTTTCGGATCGGCATTTTCGACAACAGCCGGCGGCCCCAGCAGGGTCACGTGCATGGCGTCGGCAACCTGCGCGGCAATCTCTTCCTGGATGGCGAAAATATCGTCGAGATCACGGTCAAACGTCTCGGACCACAGGTGGTATCCGTTGCGGGTCTCGACCAGCTGAGCGGTAATCCGGACACGGTTGCCCGCCTTGCGAACGCTGCCTTCGAGGACGCTGGCGACATTCAGTATGTCGCCGATCTCGCGCAGGTCGACGTTTTGATCCTTGAAGGCAAACGAGGACGTGCGCCCCGTCACTTTCAGACCGCCAAGCTTGACCAGCGTGTTGAGCAGCTCCTCGGAAAGCCCGTCGGAGAAATAGTCGTTATCCGGATCGCCACTCATATTCACGAACGGCAGGACCGCTACACTGGATTCCGGCGCGACGGTTGCGCCCGTCTGTTGCCCGGATGACGGAGCCTCGTCAGTCGTTGGCGAACCGGCGTTGGTCACGTCGCCACCGGGGGAAAAGCGATCGGCCACCAACAGGCCGATGGCGGTCACCAGCAGAGCCACGATCAACAGGTTCATGCGCTGTCCGGTTTGCCCGACAACCGAATCGCCGGGCGCGACATCCCCGGTGCGTTTCACTCCCTCGGGCGTAAGCTCGAAAACCCAGGAGAAGATCAATGCAATGGGAAATCCGAGCACCAGCAACCCGAAGACGAGGCGAAACGCCCATGGCGGCACACCCAGCTGCTCGAAAAGGACATCGGCAATCTGCAAAATCACCCAGCCGGCTACCGCATAGAGCAGTGCCATGCGGACAACGTTGCGCCGTTTAAGCTCGGTGATGAAAGACATGAACACGACCGCTGCAAATCCCGCCGGGTAGCTTAGCACGCAGCTTTCAGAGCAACGGGATCAGAGTACATTTTCCACTTTAAAGGCTCGTCGCAAGGCCCCGGTGAGAGCATAGAGCCGTGACGATTTCATGAGTTACTCCGAATCAAGCACTGCGGCAGCACAGGCTGCCTGCCATTCCTAAACATCCATCGGGTATCGTGGTGGCCCGATCAAACTGGCGCATTGGCACCTCGCCCCAGGTGCAACACGACACCGAGCGCGCACCACGCGATGACGATGCCCCACTCCTGCGGCCACGCGAGCGCTGCGGGACTCCACGGCAGATACAGCATCGCGATACCGAGCGACAGCACCAGCGCGACCATGCCGACGAACCGACCGTTCGTTACTCGGTACGGACGCTCCATGCCAGGTTCATTGCGGCGCAGTACGAGAAATGACAGTGCCACGATGACGTAGGCGGTAATGATGCCGAGCCCGCCCGCATTGACGAGCCAGACCATCGCCGGCCGGCCGAAGAGCGGCGCGATGACGGCAAGCCCGCCCGTCAGTACGACCGCGTAGATCGGCGTACGGAACCGCGGGTGCAGCGTCGCGAACACGGCCGGCACCTGTCCCGCTCTCGCCAGTGCGTACAGCGCGCGGCTGCCGCCGATCAGGAATGCATTCCAGCTCGTCAGTATCCCTGCGACGCCGCCGACGACCAGCAGCTTGCCGGCCCATGCGCCACCGAATAGCGCTGCTGCTGCATCGGCCGTTGGCAGCGTCGCCGCGCGGCGTTCGGCTTCCGATAATCCGAGCGCGACCCCGCCGATCATCAGCGCATACCACGCAATCGCGGCAAGGATCGAGACGACCAGCAGCCGCCCGATCTCGCGAAACGGCAGGTCGATTTCCTCGGCTGACTGCGGGATGACGTCAAAGCCGACGAACATGAACGGCACCATGACGACGACCGACAGCATCCCCGCGATGCCGCCGGCGAAACCCGGCGACAGGTTTTGCAGTGCGCCGTTGACGCCGGCCCCGGCGATCAAGCCGACGCCAGTCAGCAACACGACGCTGACGACCAGCGCCTGCACGCGTGCCGCGGTGCGGATGCCGACGATGTTGATTGCGATCATGACGAGCGCCGCGAGCGCCCCGGCCGCCACCCAGGTCGCATTGACGTCCCAGCCGGCGACGGTCCAGAGATAGCCGCGGCTGAAGTTCGGCACGAGGTATTCCATGACCGTCGGCAACGCGACGGCCTCGAACGCGACAACGGACACGTAGCCGAGCAGAATCGCCCACGTGCAGACAAACGATGCGGTGCGGCCGAGCGCCCGTTTCGAATAAACGTGCTCGCCGCCGACCAGCGGCATCGCCGAGGCGAGCTCCGCATAGGTGAGCCCGACAAACACCAGCGCCCCGCCACCGACGAGAAACGCGAGTATCGCGCCCACCGGTCCCGCATCGCGAATCCAGACGCCGGTCAGCGCAACCCAGGACCAGCCCACCATCGCGCCGAAAGCCAGCGCCAGCACCTGCGGACGATTGATGACCCTGATGAAACCCGTTGTCATGCCGTTTCCCCCTGAACGGCGATCATTGCACAAGCGTCGTCACGCGACGACCGTCCGCGATAATGAACTCGATCCAATTTCGATCCCGGCCGTGCCTTACTGAGGAACGGAGGCACACCGTGGCGCGAACCAAAAATTGAAAATACCATCGGACTTAGTGCAATGATCGCACTGTCGACCTGCGCGTCCGGCGGTTTGCCAGAGCAGGCCGCCGACGGCGCCATGCAATGTCGACCTAAAGAGACCAAGACCTGCGATCGTTTTGCCGGCGAGAACTACGATTGCACCTGCGAGCGCGGTACCAGCCTGCGCGACATGCTCGACGCTTGTTCTATGCAGCAAGTGCAAGCCTCGCCTCGTTCACCGCCCCGTCGGCGGCAGCGTCGTGTCCCAATTGAGCGCGTTGTATTTTTCCAGGATCTTGATGGTTTCCTCGAGCGGGATTGCCTCGAGTCGACCGCGAGTGCTTTCTACCGTCGTCGCCTTCAGGATCGCGTTGTAGATGGCTTCTTCGGTCGCCTCGACGGTGGCCGCGAACAGCGGCGACATCG
>JBFIQH010000216.1:0-5029 GCA_041609735.1 Woeseiaceae bacterium
ACGACGCCGTAAAGTATCAACGGCAGCGACGGCGCGAACAGCAGGCCCAGGCTGCCTGAAGACGTCACGAGGCCCAGATTGAACTTGTCCGGGTACCCGTCATGCTGCAGCGCGGGATAAAGGATCGCGCCGAGCGCGATTATCGTCACGCCGGAGGCGCCCGTAAACGCGGTGAAGAATGCGCAGGCCGCAAGACAGACGATCGCCAGACCGCCAGGCATCCAGCCCAGCATCGCCCCCGTCAGTCGGACGAGCCGTTTCGGCGCGTTGCTCTCGCTCAGCAGGTAGCCGGCAAACGTAAATAACGGGATGGCAATCAGGATCGGCATGTCCGCAATGCTCAGGAGCTCGAGCATCATGTTCATCAGGTCCGTATCCTCGCGCACGAAGCCGACCATGGCGCTCGTCGCAATGACGGCAAACAGCGGCGCACCGAGGATGGCAAGAATAACGAGAATGACGCTGACGATCATGCGCGCGTCACCTCGTCCGGCGTCTCTTCGGAAAAAATGCCGACGAGCTGCCGGAGCACAAGCACAACGAAACGATAGCTGATCAGCACGAACGCGAGCGGCACGATCGCATGCACGATCCATGCGGGCGTGTCGATGAGAACCGTGTCCCCGAACTCGATATCGACCAGCTTGATGTAACGATAGGCGTGCCAGGCGATAACTGCGCAGACCGTGGCCGCAAACGAGTCGACGACTATGCGCGTTATGCGTATCGCAAGCGGCGGGAAAAGGTGCGAAAGTGCATCGATACGAATGTGGCGGTCATCACGGCTGGCGGCTATAGAGCCGACCATCGCCAGCCACAGCAACATCAGCTTGACGAGTTCGTCGGCCCAGACAAACCCGGTCGAGAACACTTCTCGCATTACGATTTGCGCGACGGCAAGCAGCATCATGCCGCACAGTAGTACGACCAGCGCCGTGTCCTCGAGTCGGCGCCCGACCCAGTCCAGTCGCGACAGCAGCTTTTTCAACAATGTGATCGTCTAGTTGCTGGCGGAGCTGTTTTCCTGGATGCCGGAGCCGTCTGCTTTCGCCACGTTTTCCCGGTATTCATTGACGTAGCCTAGCATCTCTTCGTACACGGCAAGGGTAAAGACGCCCTGTTCCCCGATCTCGCGATTCGATCGCTGCAGCACAGCCCGGATACGCGCAAGCTCGGCGTCGTTGAATGGTACCGTCTTGATGCCGGTGTTGAGTAGCGCATCGCGCGCGCCCCGGTTATCTGCGAGATTGGCGCGGTCGAATTTCTCGTAGGTGCGCGTCATTACATCACGCACGATCTCCTGGTCGCCCTGGCTGAGTTTCGCAAACGCCTTTTTGTCGATCGCCATGAAACCCAGCGTGTAGACCAGCGGCAGCTCGGTCATGTACTTGATCTTGGTATGCCATTGCAGCACCAACGCGCCGATTGGCGACATCGCGACGATGTCGATCAAGCCGGTTTGCAAGCCGGTCAGGACGTCCGTCAGCGGCAACGTCACCGGCGACAGTGAAAGTGCCTCCATCGACGCGTAACTGATCATGTCACCCTCCGGCACCCAAACTCGCTTGCCTTTAAGGTCATCGAGGCTGTCAACCGGCGTATTCGACATGATGACGGCAAAACCGCCGGCCGCAAATCCGAAGCTGACGAAGCCGGCTTTTTCCAGCCCGGCGCGCAGCTTTTCATCCATGCGCTCACGCACGTAAGCCGCTTCCGTCTCGGAGTTGAAGATCAGCGGAAGCCCGTAGAGATTCAGGTCCGGGTACTGCGTGCCGAGCGCCGATGGCGTGAAAGCGCCACCCTGCAACGCACCGATGCGAATGCGGCCGAGCACCTTGGTGTCGTTACCCATGACGCCGCCGCCGTAGTACTTGATCTGTACACGGCCATCGGTTTTTTCCTTGATCTCTTCGGCGCTCGCACGCATGTCTTTCATCCACTGCGAGCCTTCCGGCGTCACGGTGGCGATTTTCAGCGTTGTTGCATTGGCGAATCCCGCCATGCCGAGCGCCATTAATAGTAGTGTCAGTTTTTTCATCGTCATGCCCAAGTGACTGTGGGTCCGCAGACCCGCAAGTAATTAAAACGTGTCAGAAATAGTCATCGGCCTCTGCCAGCAATGCTTCAGCATCTTCCTTCGCCAGGATGTTGCCGAGCGTCAGGCCGTCGGCATACGGGTCCGCGACCAGGACCTCGTTCAACAGGCGATCGTGCAGCTCGCGTTCGTAGAGCAGCTTTGCATAGCCGCGCGCAAACTCGACCTTCGCAGTCAGGTCGCGGCCGTCGCTGAGTTCGATTGCGCGCTCGAAGTGATAGCGCGCCTCTTCCGGCTTGCCGCCGAGCGCCGGCGGCCGCAGCGTCAGCAGTATGCCCATGTAGGTATGCGTCGCAGCCGTGACGTCGTCGCCGGCGATCCCGAGGTAATGATCGAACAACGCCTCAACCTGCGGCAGCTCGGCCAATGAATTCCAGTCGTCGCTGTGAGCGCGCAGATAGGCCAGAGTCGCAAAGCCATAGGTATAGAGCAGATCCGCGTGTTTCTCGCGCACGCCGGAGACACTCAGAACGAAGTCGTCGTAGTTCATGTCGCGCCAGCCGCACGCGTCGTCGTATTCCTGGCAAATCGCTGCCAGCGCATAACCCCGTGCCTTCGCCGTCAGCCGTTTCGCACGTAGCGGTTCATCGGCGAATACGGCCCCGTACGACGCATACAGCGTCGCCGCCGCGGACAGCATCGCCGGGCTATCCGGGTCGCCGGCAATCAGGCTGTCGATCAGCACCATGTAAGACGGAATCGCGGCGCGTGCGATTTCCGGATCGTCCTGGTTGAGGACGGCAGACGACAGGTTGTCGGCGAAACCGCTGGCCGCGTTCGACACCAGCGACGCGCAGCCGGGCAGCGCAAGGACGCAGAGTCCCAGCATCAAGCTGCGTATAAGCGATTGAACGGTTTCGGTTTTCATGCCTCGACAGACCCCGCCAGAGAGGAATGGTTCAGGCAATCTATGTACCACAGCCTCGTGACAGAAACTGTGGCACAGGCCGGGAAACTAGATTTTTTCCTTGATTCTCGCGGCCTTACCGGTGCGTCCGCGCAGGTAGTACAGCTTGGCGCGGCGCACGTTGCCCTTGCGCCGAATCTCGATCGAATCGACGACCGGGCTGTAGGTCTGGAACACGCGCTCGACGCCTTCGCCGTGCGAAATCTTGCGCACCGTGAACGAAGAATTCAGTCCGCGATTGCGCTTCGCAATGACGATGCCCTCGAACGCCTGCAGGCGTTCACGCTCGCCTTCCTTGACCTTGACCTGCACGACAATCGTATCGCCGGGCGCAAAGTCAGGAATGTCCTTGCTCATCTGTGCCTGTTCAATCGCTTCGATGTGTTTGTTCATTTGTCTGTACCGGACTCTTTAATAAATTCGTCGAGCAACTGCTGTTGCTCATGATCCAACGCCAATTTGTTCACCAGGTCTGGCCGCCGTAAGTAACTGCGACCCAACGCTTCCTTCTTTCTCCACCGCGCGATCGCCGCGTGGTCGCCCGACAGCAGCACCGCGGGCACATCCCTGCCGCCGACACTCTCCGGACGCGTGTAGTGCGGATAATCCAGGAGCCCGTCCATGAACGAATCCTGTTCCGCCGACTCCGCGTCGCCGAGCACACCCGGCAACAACCGCGTCACCGCGTCGATCACCGCCATCGCGGCGATCTCGCCACCCGACAGCACAAAATCGCCGAGTGACAGTTCGAGGTCCACGTGCTCCTCGATCAGCCGTTCGTCGATCCCTTCGTAACGCCCTGCAAGCAGGACGATACCCGGCATCGCCGCAAACCGCCGCGCCAGCGGCTGGTCGAAGACCCGTCCCGATGGCGTCAGGCCGACGACCGGCGCGCCGTCGGGCATCCCGACCCGCGCTGCGGCAATCGCCTCGGACGTCGGCCCGTAGGTCATGACCATGCCGGGGCCTCCGCCGTACGGCCTGTCGTCCACGGTGCGATGCACGTCGGTCGCGAAATCCCTGGGATTCACGACCGACAGGCTCGCGAGCCCCCGATCGAACGCACGCCCTACGACGCCGTGCGCCGCAATCTGCGTAACCAGCTCCGGAAACAGACTGACGACCGAAATTCGCATCGCTCAGTCCCATTCCCAGTCGACGCGGATCACGCGTGCGGCGAGATCAACGTCCAGTATCACTTCGTCGGCAACGAACGGAATAAGTCGTTCTCCATCGCCGTCAACGACCAGCACGTCGTTGGCACCGGTTTCCATGACGTAGGCGACGGTGCCGAGCACTGTGCCGTCACGATGCCGAACCGACATCCCCTGGAGATCCCTCCAGTAGTAGCGACCATCGTCCGGTTCCGGCAGCGCCTCCCGTGGCACTGCAATGTCTCGTCCGATCAATTCCCTGGCCGTCTCCGGATCGTCGAAACCGTCGAGGCTCGCGATCACGGTCTTGCCGTGCCGTTTTCCCTGCCGGACGCTGGTGCTCTGCCACTCATCGTCGTGCCGCAGCCACCATCGCCGATAGTCCAGAATTCCTTCACGCGGATCCGTGTACGAGTACACCTTGACCCATCCCTTGACGCCGTAGACGCCGGATATCCGGCCAAGAACGACCGCGTCGGCACCCGGCTGTTCGTCCGCGTCCACGTCAGCCCTGCCGCGGTCGTGCCCGACCGCGAGTGCCGTCAGCTGGCGGCGAGCGCCTTGCGATGCGACGTCAGCAGCGACGACACACGCTCGGACGGCTGTGCGCCCTGGCCGATCCAGTAGTCGATCCGCTCGACGTCGATGCGCAGGTTCTCCTCATGATCCTTGCCGACGGGATTGAAGTAACCAACGCGCTCGATGTAACGGCCGTCCCGACGATTGCGGCTATCGGTGACGACGACGTGATAAAAAGGGCGTTTTTTCGCGCCAGCGCGCGAAAGCCGAATGCTTACCATCTTGTTTCCGTTTGAGTATTCGTGTTGCCAGGCGGACACGCCTGAACTCGGGCCGACCCGAGTAGACCGCGCA
>JBFIQH010000217.1:0-5029 GCA_041609735.1 Woeseiaceae bacterium
CGATCAGGAGGAGCATCCCGAACCGAAGGTTTTCGGCGTGCTCATGGCGCTGGCTCGTCGCGACGGCGATCTTGTCACGCGCGACGAGCTCATCGACGAACTCTGGGACGGGCGGCCGACCAGCGACGAACCGATCAATCGGTGCCTGTCGCAGCTGAGACGCCATCTCGGAGATCGGGACAAACCCTACCGCTATATCGAGACGCTGACCCGCCGCGGATATCGACTGCGCAAAAAGGTGCGGCTGAACCAGCCGGCGTCACCACCCGCTGATCCAACACCGGCAGGTTCCCGCAAGAAACTGTGGATCGCGGCTGCTGCGGTTGCCGCCGTCCTGCTGCTGATTGCTGTATCGCTTCAGGAACCGCATTGGGTCAGTAATGAACCGATCCAGTCTATCGGGGTGCTTCCGTTTGAAAATCTGAGTAACGACGCCGACGATCTGTATCTCGTATCCGGTTTCAAGGAAGAGCTTGTTCACACACTCAACAACATTCCCGATTTCGCGGTGAAGGGTGCGCGGGTCAATTATCCGGATCACGAGGTGACGGAAATCGCCGGGATGTTGGATGTCGATGCGGTCCTGTTCGGCGGCGTGCAGCGTAATCGTGACGTGCTGAAGATAAGTTATGAGGTCGCCGATGGCCGCAGCGGCATCAGCGTTTCATCAGGCAGTATCACGGGTCGGCTCGAAAACATCTTCGCATTGCAGGAGCAGCTTGCGGCAATGGTGCGCAACGAAATGCTGGGCGAGTCACCGCGGCAGCTCGTATCGACGAGTCGACCTGCCAACTTCCAGGCCTATGACCGCTATATGCGGGGACTTTACGCCTTCGAAAGGCGCGGCAAACCGGGCAATCTGGAAGAGGCCTTGCGCCTGTTCGAGGAAACGATCGAGCTGGATCCGAATTTCGGACCGGCATACCTGCAGCTGGCCACTGCATATGCGCTGCTGCCCGATCACCGCAGTGCACCGCTCGAGCAATCGCATGCGAAGGCGATTGAGGTCGTGGAGCAGGGAATCGCTGTCGACACGAGCATCGTCGACGCCGCCGGTGCCGTTTTCGGTTTCGTCTACCACAAGCGTAAGGAATGGGCGAAAGCGGAGGAGGCCTATCTGCGGGCGACGAAGGCAAGCGTGGTCGATTCGAATGCCTTTAACTGGTACTCACGCATGCTCGCCAGCGTCGGCAGGCTCGACAATGCGCTGGACATGGCGCTGGAAGCGCTGCGAATCGATCCGACTTCCGCGGTCATCAACAGCCGCGTTGCCATCGCTTACACCTGGCTCGGCAATTCGTCGCGCGCAACGGAATTCTTCGATCGCGTCGATCGGCTGGATGCGGTCGGGGCTACGCACCTGCTCGCACATGCGCTGCTTCTGGTGCGCGACGGGCACCCGGAGCAAGCCCGAGCAATTGCCTACCAGGCCGTCGAGCTCGAGGGCGGGCCGCTGAGTTGGATAGATCCCGTTTTTGCCGCGTTTCGACAGCCGGATAACCAGGCTGCTGCACTGGCGGCTATCGACCGTGCGGTTGCTGACGAGCACATCGGGCCGCTCGTTGAGGTGACGGCACGAACCATGCTAGGTGACGTAGACGGCGCGATGCGTATCGCATGGCGGCTCGTCGAGCCCGGCGAAGTTTTTGAAATGGACCTGCTCTTCATCCCGGAGTTTCGGCCGCTTCGCGAGCACCCGGAATTTGCCGCGCTGATCGACGCGCTCGGTATTGCACGGTACTGGAATGACCACGGCTGCATCTGGCGAGACGACCGCGTTCACTGTCAGAGCGACGGCCGCTGAGACCGGATTTGCATTGCGCGGCCGGGCGCTGCCAACCCGCGTCTAGTCGTCTTCGACGCGAGCGCGGTCCCGTTTCATTCGACCGCGACGGCGTTTATCAGCGACACGCTTGCGCCGCTGCGAATCCGGAACCTTCGTTGGCACGCGGATCGGAGTTTCGACGAGACTTGCTGCGAGCAATTCTCGAAGCCTTTCGAGCGCAGCCGCGCGGTTACGTGCCTGGCTGCGATATTCCTGGGCTTTGATGGTGACGATACCGTCGGCGGAAATGCGCCGGTCGTTCAGCTGAAGCAATCGTTTCTTGGCGCTATCGGGCAGAGCGCTGCTTTGCAGTACGTCAAAGCAGAGGTGCACGGCACTCGCCACCTTGTTGACATTCTGGCCTCCCGAGCCCTGCGCGCGTACCGCCTGAATGTCGATCTCGGCCATGGGGATGGCGATATCATCGGCAACGTTGAGCATTTCGGACATCGACGCCCCCGGTTCGGCGGTCGTAACGAGCAGCGAGGGAAAATTATACGCTGCCGAGGCGCTGCCGATCGCGGCATTACCTGCGTCATCTATTGTGTGAGAATGCGGGTCAACGAGCCGACATCGCCTGTATGAACAAGAGCAATCTGGCCATTCTTGTCGCCTGCCAGCTGATTTCGGCGACCGGGTCGATTATCTTCGTCACGCTGGGCGGCATCATCGGCGCGTCGTTTGCGCGGGACCCCGCCTGGGCCACGCTTCCGGTGTCGCTCATGGTGGTCGCGACCGCGGCGTCGACGGTACCGGCAACCGTGATCATGCGCCGTTTGGGTCGGTCCCGAGGATTCGCGCTCGCGTCGTGCTCCGCCGTCATCGGCGTCCTGTTTGCGGCATGGGCGCTTGAGTCTGCAAGCTTTTGGCTGTTTTCCTTCGCCGCCGCAATGTTCGGCATCAACATGGCGTTCACGCAGCAATACCGGTATGCGGCAGCCGAGAGTGTGGATGCGAAGTATGTCCCGCGCGCCGTATCCTTCGTGTTGCTCGGGTCCATCGGCGGTGCGCTGATCGGGCCGGAACTGACGGCCCGCGGTGAATCCTGGTTTCCCGATATACCGTACGCCGGCACGATGATCGTGCTTGCAGGACTTTATGTGCTGCAGGCGCTGCTGTTCCTGCGCCTCGAAAAAGCGCGCGCTGGCGGCGCCGGGGAGATCGAGCGCTCGGGCCGGGCATTGCGCACTATCGTCACGCAGCCGGTATTCATCGTTGCCGTCCTCGGCGGCACGGCCGCCTACGGTCTGATGTCCCTGATCATGACGGCAACGCCGCTTAGCATGCACGTTCGCGATGGCTACTCCGTAGCCGAGACGGCCGGCGTGATCCGAGCGCACGTGCTCGGGATGTACGTACCGTCTCTCGTTTCGGGATTTCTGATCGAAAAGCTCGGACTCGTGCGCCTGATGTCGGCCGGCGTTCTCCTGTTGCTGGTCACGTCGGGCGTTGGACTGGCCGGCCAGTCGGTGCTGCATTACTCGTGGGCGCTGATCCTGCTCGGCGTTGGCTGGAATTTCCTCTATGTGGGTGCTACCACGATGCTGACCTATACGTACACGCTCGAAGAGCGATTCCGCGCGCAGGCAGTCAATGAGTTCCTCGTGTTCGGCACTGCAGCCGCGACGTCGCTGCTGGCCGGAACCGTCATTCATTTCTTCGGCTGGTTTCGGCTGATGCTGGTGCCGCTGCCGGTGCTCGTCGCCATTGGCGTCGCGCTGTATTGGATTCGCGACAAAGCGCTGCTTCGTTCCCGCGAAGTGGCCGCCCGGTCGTAAATCGCCGTGCGTAAGCTGTTTGACGCCAACCTGTACCGGTTCGAGAAGCCGCAGCCGAGCTACTGGGAAGCGACGGCGAGCGCGCCCGCTGCGCCGGGTACGCGGCTCGAAAACGATGTGCAATGCGACGTCGCTGTAATCGGTGGCGGCTATACGGGCTTGTCGACGGCGCTGCACCTCGCGCGGGACTTCGGTGTCGACGTCCGGGTACTCGAAGCGGGGCACATCGGCTGGGGTGCTTCGGGGCGCAACGGCGGTTTTTGCACAATTGGTGGCACCGGCTTCAGTCGCGCTGCGCTGATACGCCGCCACGGGCTCGATAACGCGCGCGCCTATTATCGTGCGCAGGTCGAGGCGGTCGAGCTCGTGCGACAGGTTATCGAGGATGAGGCCATCGACGCGGAATCAATCGGGGCCGGCGAAATCGAAGTGGCGCATTCAGCCTACGCATTCCGGTCGCTCGAGAAAGATGTCGCTCTACTGTCGAACAGTCTTGGACTCGATGCCGAACTGTGGTCGGCCCGGGAATGCCGTGACCGCGTTTACAGCTCGACAGAAGCGCACGGCGCGCTCGTGCTTCGGCCCGCTTTCGGCCTGCATCCGTTGCGCTACTGCCAGGGACTTGCGAACGCTGCGCAGCGGCACGGAGTAAAATTGCATCCGCGGAGTGAAGTTGTGCGCTGGGCATCCGACGGCGGCGGTCGGCAGCGGCTCATGACACGCACCGGCAGCGTCTTTGCGAAGACGGTCGTGTTTGCAACGAACGGCTTCATGCCGGACGATCTGCACGACGCGTTCCGGGCGCGCACGCTGCCGATGATCAGTGCAATAGTGGTGACGCGGCCGCTCAGTGAGTCGGAACTTTCGGCTCACCGATGGACGTCGCGCGACGTCATCATCAATTCCCGCCGGATTTTCAACTACTATCGCCTGCTGCCCGACGGGCGCCTGCTATTCGGGGGCAGGGGTCATACGCGAGGTACGCCGCAAGGCGAGCGCCGTACGTATCGTCTACTTGAGAACGTGATCGGCGAGATCTGGCCGGAGTGGCGCGATGTCGACATCGACTACCGTTGGCACGGGCTGATCTGCGCGACAGGATCCCTGACGCCGGCGATCGGGACTTTACCGGACGACGCAAACGTGTTCTTCGCGTATGGCTATCACGGTACCGGGGTCAATACGGCGACGTGGGCTGGCAGGCAGCTCGCCGAGTGGATCGGCACCGGCGTCGTGCCGGCAGGGCTGCCGGAGATCATGCGCGGCATCGGACCGCGTATCGCGCTGCTCCGGTTTCAGCGGCAGGTGCTGCGGGCCGCGATTGTCGGCGCACGCATGCTCGATGCCGTGTTCTGACGGCTTGCGCCCCCGGTCGGACGCGGCGCGGCTAGAAGTTGACGACGAAGCCGAGCGACACGACGGGCCA
>JBFIQH010000218.1:0-5015 GCA_041609735.1 Woeseiaceae bacterium
AACTGCGAGCCAATCGCGATCTCGCCCTGCTCCTTGTTGAGGTCGCTGATCGTGCCCGCCATCGGGGAGTAGATCATCGTTTTCGACAGCGAATCCTGCGCCTGCTTGAGTGCGGCCCTCGCCTGCTCCACCTGGTCGAGCGCCGCTTCGTATCGTGCCACTTCGACCTGGTATGCCGCCTCGGCCGAATCCATCGCGGACTGCGACTCGAGCTTGCGCGCGACGAGATCCCTGGAACGATCGTAGTCCTTCTCGGTTTTGCGCATGTTCTGCAGCACGAGCTTCGCATTCGCCTGTGCAGATCGGACGTTGGCCTCCGCGCTCTCGACGGCGGCCAGGTAGCGCTCACGATCGAGAACGACCAGCAGCTGACCTTTCTCGACCCACTGCCCTTCTTCGACTGGCAGCTTCGTGATCTTCGCACTGACGTCGGCGCTGATGCGAACCTGGGTCTTCGGCTGGATGCGCCCCGTTGCATTGACGGTTTGGGTTATCGACTCGCGCTTGACCATTGCGGTTTGTACCTCGACAAGCTCGTCGCCGTTTCTGAGATACACAGTCGCGCCCGCTGCGGCGGCAAGCAGGATGGCGCCCGCGATCAGCAGGGTTTTTCTGTTCATTTTCGGTCCTGTCACTGCAAGTCCCCGGAGTGGCACGAAAAAACGTGAACCCCAACCACGTCGACGGTAGCGAGCAGTGCGGCGGTCCGTTTTGTTATTTCCCGAATTGGATCTCGCCGCGCACGAAGACGATGCAACGAACTGTTAGACGTTTGAATACGCAATTGTTCTCACGCTTTGTGAACATTTTGTTATAAAAGGGACACGCTCGAGCCCGCCCCCCTGCGCCTTTTATTTCAGATGCATGAGGCGCACAAATAGTTTAGCGCGCTGAATCCGGAGCCTATCGGCGCAGGCGATTGATTTTGCTTTATTTTTACAGCCGATGGAATGCAGCATCTCGCGCGTGAGATGTTTCGAATGTGTCTAAATGGCGTTCGCCGGTGACATTTTCCTCGCTGCGGTGCTGACCGGCGCCGCCGGCAAAAAAACGGCGGCCCGAAGGCCGCCGTTGTCCGTAAGTACCGGTTGGCGACGCTCAGAACGTCAGTTTCACGTTGAACGAGTACACCCGCCCCATCGTGTCGAACAGGCTCGGGAACGTGCTGCCCGAGTTGTACGATGTCGTTCCCGTGTCGTCGCCGATGATCGGCGGATCCTCGTCGAAGAGGTTTGCCGCCAAGAGCGAGAAGCGGACCGTATCCCGCCAGGTGTAGCCCAGCGTCAGATCGAAGTAGTCGAACGAGTCGATGCTCCGAAACGCCGGGAACAGTGCCGCAGCCTCGTTTCGCTGCGCGTCCATCTCGCCGACCCGGCGCCACAGGAGCGATGCGTTGTAATTTCTCATGTTCCAGTTGAAGCGCATCGTGTGGCGGTACTCCGGAACGGGATCGCAGGACGTTCCGTAGAAGCCGTTGCAGTCGACCACCGCGGTCGTCGGCGTCGTCTGGAACTCGTTCGTCAGATACTTGTGTGCGGCCCAGGAAACGCCGAGGTCGCCGTAGCGGCCGAGGTCAAAGCCGGTTTGGACCGCCAGGTCGATGCCCTCGGCATGGCGGAAAGTGAAGTTCGTGAAGAACGCCGGTATACCGGTCCCGGATTCGGTGATCGAACCACCTGACCTTACTACTCCGGCCAGACATGCCGGATCCCCAAGGACGTAACAGATGTCGAGGGCCTCCTGCCCGGTCGGCTCCGCGATGTAGTCCTCGATCTCGATGTCGTACCAGTCAAGCGAGATCGTCGTCGGCAGCAGCGAATCGAAGAACCCAAAATCGGGCTGCCAGATGAATCCGATCGTCGTGCTCGTGCCTTCCTCGGGCCGTGGCAGGATTGCCAGATTCGTACCGTTGAACACGTTGATCTGGCCCGAGATGATATCCGGCACCGTGCCGACCTGGCTCGGCAGCATGCCCGTCTGCACGCAGCGGTTGAACAGCTCGCTGCCGGGCGCCGGCGGATTCTTGTTGCCGATCGAGCAGGGATCGAACGTCGCATTGTCCAGGCCCGTCGTGATCGGGCTAAACAGCTCGCCGACGTTTGGGACGCGTGTCGTCTTCTGCTCCATGAAGCGGAAGCGCAGCCCGGGGTAGACCTCCCAGCTGAATCCCGCCTTCCACGAGTCGACGCTGCCCTGGACGTTGTAGTCGGACTCGCGATAGCCGAGCTCGATCGCCAGATTCTCGGCACCCGTCTTGCCCTGCACGAGCGGCATATACGCTTCGAGGAAGTACTCGTCCGCCTTGTAGGCGCCGGCGATCGGTAGCCGATTGCCGCCGGCACCGCCCTGACAGCTCGAGGGCGGCAACTTCAGGCACTCGTCGGGATTCGAGGCGGCCGTGATCTCGAGAAACTCGAGGCCGAACGCCACGGACAGACCGTCTTCCGCCCACGGCAGCGAAAACTGGTCGATCGTGCCGTCGATCGACCCGCCATAAATGATCTGAGTGGCTTTGCGATTGTCAGCCGCGACGGCGGTGAAGAACCCCTCGTCGCGCTGCGCGTCGGTGATCGATCCGAACGGACCGAATATGTTGATCGGCGAACAAGGGGGTGGCGTCACGTTTCCCCTCAGGTCGATACACTGATCCGGATCGACCGTGTTGATGCCGAATGCAAGATTCGTCAGGTTCGTATAACCGTCCCGAAACTCGACGAAATCGGACTGTCCATTGTTATACGACAAGTCGAAATTCCAGTTCTCGAAATTGCCGCCGAAGTTGCCGCGCAGGCCGATTACGTACTGAATGTAGTCGGTGTCGTACACGGCGCGGCGCGGGCCGAGTTCAACTGTTCGGCGCCGGGCCGTCGACGTAAATGCATCATTATCGTCGAACACGCCGTCACCATTGACGTCCTGGATGCCCACGCTGTTGAAGCCCAGCGGATCCGCGGCGATCGCGGTCTGCAGAATAGCCAGCTCGTCGAGCTCGTCCTGCGTCGGCATCGGCAGACCCTGGATCTCTGCGATCCGGGCGTTGGTCTGGGTCACAAATGAGACGGCTCCTGTATTCAGATCATCGATGATCGTCTGACGCGCCGCGGCGTTGAAGAATGGGTTACGGACCGGAATTGTCCACGGCTGCCCGAACGTACCCGACGGGGCCACCTGCTGGCTCGTTGCGTTATTGGAATACGTGGCCTGCGCGTACGCCTCGACGTTGTCGGTGATGTCGTAGCGCGCTATGGTCGTGATGTTCGTGCGCTCCTGCGGTGTCTGGTAGTAGTTGAACGGATTGAAGTTGAACCGCGCGCATTGACCCTGAACCAGCGTGAGATCGTCGCGGAACTGGTAGGAGTTGCCGCTGCGCAAATTCAGCGTCGCGGGGATCGCGGTCGTCGAACCGACACCCGATGCATGCGCCGTTGTCAGGTTGATGTTTCCCGAGCAATCCGCCGAGGGCTCTGCCGGGGGCGAGCCCAGCCCGGCGCCGGTCGACGACGATACGCCGAAAAGGCCGAATTCCCGGTCTCCGAGGAGCACCGCACCGCGCTTCGTGCGGCCGCCCGCGAAGGTGATGTTGCCGCGATCGTCGGCGAAATTCGACCCGAACAAGATCTCCCAGTAGGTTGTACTGCCGCCGCCGCCGTTGACAGCGCGCCCGGAGTCCGTATCCGAGTATCCGTAGCTGATTTCGAAGCCTTCGAAATCGTCGCGCATGATGAAGTTGACCGCGCCGGACATCGCATCGGAGCCGTACACCGCCGATGCGCCGCCGGTGATGACGTCGACTCGCTCGACCATGATGACTGGAATAACGTTGATCGTTGCTTGACCGTTGATGTCGTACGGCGCAAGCCGGTGCCCATTAACGAGGGTCAGGTTGCGCCCATCGCCCAGACCCCTCAGGTTGATCGTCGCCTGGCCCGCGGTGCCGTTGTTGACGTTCTCGCCGTCGCCCGGGATCGTGACCGGCAGGTCGCGGAACACGCGCTCGATGTTCGCATTCTGCTTGAGCTCGATCTCCTGCTCGCCGATCGACGTGATCGGGCTGGCGGCGATTACGTTTTCGTTCTTGATGCGCGTGCCGGTGATGATGATCTCCTCGATTCCATCCTCATCCGGCTCTTGCGCGAATACGGGCACAATCAGTCCCGCACAAGCTGCTGCCAGCAGCGTCTGCTGGCCGATTCTTTTTATATATCGCATTTCGACCCCCCTTAATGGACTAAATGTCGACTGAGTTCCTCAATAAAAGTCGCCGAAACTGTCGATGTTCCTTGCGTTTCGGGTACCCAAAGTATAGTCAGCGAATTCGACAGTTTCCTGTATTATTCTCGCAACAAAAGAGGCGTTGCGTGAAAAAAGCCCTGATTGGCGGGTGTTTTTGTTTTTCCAGCCGATCAGACTTGTTGTATGGGCGCATCACAGTCGGGCCCGACCCGCGGTCGATTGACGCGTGAGAGCGTTATCGCTGTTGGAGCCGGGCGGCTTTACAACTCCCTGAGCGCCTGTGCAACGGGCAACCGCGCCGCGCGGATCGCAGGCAACAGGCCGCCGATGAAGCCGATCACGAGCGCGGTCACGATGCCGTCGACGAGCAGGTCGCCGGTCACGGCAAAATCGAAAACGACCTGGGAAAAGCTCGCGTTCGAAAGCGTCGACACCGTGAAGCCGTTGAACACCACATAGGCAACTGCGCCGCCAATCAAGCCGCCGACAAGCGCGAGCAACGTCGACTCGATGATCGTCGAGATCAGTACCGAGCCCGGACCGAAGCCGAGCGCGCGCAGGGTGGCGATCTCCTTGCCCCGCGACGATACCGACGAGTACATCGAATTCAGCGCGCCGAATACGGCGCCGATCGACATCAGGATCGTGATCGGGTAGCCCAGCACGCGGATGAAGTTCGACGTCGTTTCCGCCTGGCTCGCGTAAAAATCACGCTCGGTGTAGACATCCACATCCAGCCGCGGGTCACTGGTCAGCGTGCTTTCAAGCACCTCGAGCTTGGC
>JBFIQH010000219.1:0-4986 GCA_041609735.1 Woeseiaceae bacterium
CGAGTTGCCGCGCATCCTCAGCATCGAGCACCGGAAATTCCGCACGCCACTTGGCGCCGCGATTGCGACCGGCGTTATCGGCAGCGGCGTCATCCTGCTGTACGGCTCGCTGTCGGGCAACAACGAGGAGTTGTTCTGGTCGCTGTTCGCCTGCAGCGCCGTCATATTCCTGCTGCCGTATGCTGCCATGGTGCTGGCCTTTGCGCGCATGCGTCTCGCGGATGCCAAACGGCCGCGACCGTATCGCATGCCCTTGCCGACCGCGCTTGCGATTCCGGTCGCAGTGTATTGCGCATCGGTCGTACTGATCTCGGCGGCACTGCTGATCTACGTGCCCGGCGACGGTGTCGATTGGCCTGTCGCGATCGGCGTACTCGTCGTCATTGCTGCCGGCGAGGTCACGATTCGTTACTCGGAAATGCGCTTGGTGGCCGAAATCGAGGCGAACAAGCGCGCGCACGCGAGCGAGGGCCCGCCGGCGCCGAAAATTATTTCGTAACAATTTGACCAGATAGCGTTACAAGATCTTGCAATCCGCGACTTTGCGGCGAGAATAGTCGCGTATGAACCGCTCAGCAGAACGAATCCCAAGATTGCGGTCACGCGGCCGGGCCAATCGCCGCAAACTCCTGGACTGCGCGCGCCGGATGCTGGCGGAGAACAACGGCTCGCCGCTCAAATTCTGTGATGTGTTTGAAGCGGCCAACGTGTCCCGCGGTTCGGCCTACCGCATCTACCGGGATATCGACGACCTGATGAACGACCTGTCGGCAGACTGGGTCGAGCAGTTCGTCGACCACCTGTCGGGTCTGCAGCCGCCGGCGCCACCCGCAGACTGGATGGAACTGACCGATTTCATTATCAAGAGCGGTGCCGACTACTGGACGCTGACGAAGAACACGCTGCGGGTCATGCCGCGTGTGCGCTCTAACGCCCCGGCGAGCTACAAGGCCTCGGTGCATGCGCTCGCGGACATGCTCGAGAGACTTTACGATCGCTACTTCGTGCTGCCGGAGATCCCGGACTGGCACTCAAAGCTGGTGTTTGCGACCCAGCTGTGCGATTTCGCGTACTCCGAAGCAGTTCGTGCGGAGGGCAGGATCACCGAGGACCGGCTGCGCGAGGCGCAAGTACTGTGCAAGACCTACCTTGGGTTCTACGTGCCGCCGGCGGTTCGGCTGCGCCAACGGCCGGTCCGGACCGCACTGGCATTGGGAAAAACCGGACATTAGTCGCGTTTCATCGCTGTCAATGCGCTTTGTATCGCCTAAAACCCTTGACTCCCTAATGCCAAAAGAGAATAGTTAGGCCTACAAGCGTTGTAGCAATTACGCAACGCCAAAAATAGTCTATGCTGGTGAAAGAAATCGCGGCTCTGCCCGGGAACGGGCGGGGTCGATTTGTGTCTCATCTGTTACCGCATGGGCGACAACCAAGCAGGAGAAAAGCCGTGGATAGCAAGTTCAGCATATACAAGGGGGTATTGCTGGCCCTGGCTGTGCCAATGACTGTTGCTTTTCCGCAACAATCGTTCGCGCAGGCCGACGAAGCAATCGAGGAGATCGTGACGACCGGTACACGCCGTGCGGCACGCTCCGTGGAAGATTCGGCCGTGCCGATAGACGTCATCAGTGGCGACGATTTTATTAAGCAGGGCGCTACCGACATGGACGCCATGCTGCGGGGCGCGATCCCGTCGTACAACGTGAACCAGCAGCCGATCAGCGACGCGGCGACGATTGTCCGGCCCGCCAACCTGCGCGGCCTGTCGCCGGACAGCACGCTGGTCCTGGTCAATGGCAAGCGCCTGCACCGCTCCGCGGTTATCGCGTTCCTCGGCGGCGGTATTGCTGATGGTTCGCAGGGACCCGATCTGAACAACATTCCGGGCCTCGCGCTGAAGCAGGTCGAAGTGCTGCGTGACGGCGCGTCGGCCCAATACGGCTCTGACGCGATCGCGGGTGTCATCAACTTCGTACTGCGTGATGCCTCGGATGGTCTGACGGCCGAGGCCCGCTTCGGCGAGACCTACGAAGGCGACGGCGGTAACACGGGCGTCGCGTTCAACATCGGCCTGCCGCTGACGGCGGATGGCTACGCGAACTTCACCGCTGAATTCGGCGAGCAGGATCCGACCAGCCGCAGCGTCCAGCGTGGCGACGCTCAGGAACTGATCGACACCGGCAATACGGCAGTACGACAGCCGGCCGCGCAGATCTGGGGCGCTCCCGAAGTTCGTGACGACTTCAAGCTGTGGGCGAACCTGGGCCTGGACCTCGGTAATAACAACGAGGCCTACCTGTTCGGCAACTGGGGTGAGCGCACCGTCGAAGGCGGATTCTTCTTCCGTAACCCGACCAACCGCGGCGGCGTCAACAATGGCCCGATCAACCCGGTTACGGGCAACGACACGATCCTGGTTGCTGACTTCACGTTCGGCCCGAGCGACGATGGCGTAGCCTGCCCGGTTGTCGACATCTTCGACACCAACAATAACGGCACGCCGGACACCGTCGACCCGGTCGCATTGGCGGCCGTCGATGCAGACCCGAACTGCTGGGCCTTCAACCTGCTCGAGCCAGGCGGCTTCACGCCGCAGTTCGGCGGTGACGTAGTCGACGCTTCGATCACCGGCGGTGTTCGCGGTGAGACGTCGAACGGCATGATGTGGGACCTGAGCGGATCTTACGGCCGCAATGCGGTCCGTTACTTCATCAGCAACACGGTCAACCCGCAGCTGGCGCGACAGGAACTGCTGATGCCGCGGACGTTTAATCCCGGCAGCTACATCCAGAGCGAACGTAACGTCAACCTCGACCTGTCGTGGCCAGTCGATTTCGGCAACTTTGCCTCGCCGCTGAACGTCGCGGTCGGCGCCGAGTACCGCGTCGAGCAGTTCGAGATCAAGGCGGGTGACGCCAACTCGTTCTTCATCGACACGCAGAGCGACCTGCCTTCGCAGGGCTTCGGCATTGGTTCGAATGGCTTCCCGGGCTTCAAGCCGGGCGACGCCGGCATATTCGACCGTGGCAGCTTTGCCGCCTACGTCGACCTTGAAGCGGACGTTACCGACAACTTCCTGCTCGGTCTCGCCATTCGCTTCGAGGACTTCGATGACTTCGGCAACACGACCGACGCGAAACTCGCCGCTCGCCTGCAGGTGACCGACAACTTCGCGATTCGCGGATCGGCAAGCACCGGCTTCCGCGCACCGACCGTGGGACAGTCGAACGTTCGTAACGTAACGACGGCGTTCACGGCCGGCCAGCTCGCTGACGAAGCGACATTGCCGCCTACGAACCCGATCTCGGTACAGAAGGGCGGCGTGCCGCTGGATCCGGAAGAGTCAGTCAACCTGACGGCCGGCTTCATCGCCAACCTCGGCCCGGTCGACCTGACCGTCGACTACTTCAACATCGAGGTGGAAGACCGTATCGCGCTGACGACGACCCAGGTACTGACGCCTGCCGACATCGCCGCCTTGCTGGCGCTCGGTATTGCCGATGCGCAGAGCTTCACCGGTGTACGTTTCTTCACTAACGACTTCGACACGACGACTCAGGGCGTCGACCTCGTCGCAACGACGAGCGCGGAGCTGTTCGGCGGCGACACGGACTTCTCGTTCACGTTCAACTGGACCGACACCGAGGTTGACAGCTTCAACCCCGATATCATCGGCCCGACGCGTGTACGCCAGCTCGAGGACAACCTGCCGGATACCCGCTTTGCACTCGTCGCAACGCATCTGCAGGGAGACTGGCGGGGGCTGATCCGCGTCAACTACTACGGCGATTACTACGAGGCGCATCTCGACGACGGCACGCTGCCGATCGAGGCCGGCTCGGAAGTGACCGTCGACGCGGAAGTGGGCTACCAGTTTACCGACAGCCTGAGTGTGACGGTCGGCGCACAGAACATCTTCGACGAGTTCCCGGATGACAACCCGTGGGCAACGATCGTTGGTGCGAAGTACCCGGTCACGTCGCCGATGGGCTTCAACGGTGGGTTCTGGTACCTGAAGCTGCGGTACGACGCGCAGTAGGCCGAATACAGCGAAACCACCGGTCTTCGGACCAACCGAAAGCCCCGCTCGAACGAGCGGGGCTTTTTTTATGAGCGGATGCGGGCGCTCTCCGCAATCCAGTTGAGCCAGTCGTTCGTGACCTCGTCGCGATTCGTCTCATTCAGCATTTCGTGCCGGCCGTCCGGGTAGATGCGCACCTTCAGGCGCGAGTGCCCGGTTTGGGCGTAATGCATTGCGAGTTTTCCCATGCCGTTATCGCCGCCGATCGGGTCGAGCTCTCCGCCGGTAATCAGGATCGGCAGCGTGCCGGGTACACGGGTAATCGCATTGTCCGAACCGAGTTCGTAAAGCCCGCGCAACAGGTCTCGCCATAGTCCGGTCGTGTACGGACCACCGCATAGCGGATCGTTGATATACAGGTCGACCTCGTGTTCGTCGCGGCTCAGCCAGTCCAGCCCGGTACGGGCCGGCTCGAAGCGCTTGTTGAAATCGGCAAACAGCAACTTGTCGAGCAAAGGGCTGTGAGCGTGCTGCGTATAGCGCAGGCTGACGATGCTCCGCAGCAGTCGCGCGACCAGCACTTGCGCGCGTGATGGCCACGTCGACCCTGACAGTACCAGTGCCGACAATCGCGGGCCATGATTCATCGCGAAATGCTGCGCGATGTATGAACCCATACTGTGGCCGAGCAGCGTCACCGGCAATTCCGGGTACGACGTGCAGACGCGTTCCTGCACGAGCAACGCATCGCCGACCAGACGCTGCCAGCCGTTTTCGGCGGCGAAGAATCCAGGATGCGCGCTCGTCGAACCGTGGCCGCGATGATTGTGGGTGCAGACGACGAAGCCGCGACCAGCGGCGGCTGTGGCGAAGCGGCGGTAGCGGGCGGCATGTTCGCCGAGGCCGTGCAGAATCTGAATAATGCCAATTGCAAGAGTGCCGGGTTCGTAAATGCTTACGGC
>JBFIQH010000220.1:0-4969 GCA_041609735.1 Woeseiaceae bacterium
GGGAAACCGGGTTCGAACCGGCGACCTCAACCTTGGCAAGGTTGCGCTCTACCAACTGAGCTATTCCCGCAGAGGGGCCGAAATTGTAGCCGGATGCGTGGCCCTGTCAAGGCGCGAGGGCGCTATTGTCCCGGCGGCGGGCCGGCATCGGCGTCCGCCATGATAAACGGCCAGGCGGCGCGCAGATAGACGACCATGGACCACAGCGTCATGAAGGCTGCCATAACCAGCAGGCCAAAGCCGACGGCATAAATATCGATACCGAACAAGGGGTTGTGGTAGACCATGAACGCGATGCCGAACATCTGCAGCGTCGTCTTGATCTTCCCTGACATCGATACCTTGACGTTCGCGCGCTCGCCGATCGTCGCCATCCATTCGCGCAGGGCCGAAATCGTAATCTCGCGGCCGATAATGATCATCGCGATGACGTCCTCGAACCAGCCGGACTGGGCCTGCACCAGCATGACGAGCACGATCGCGACCATCAGCTTGTCGGCCACCGGGTCCAGGAATTCACCGAAACGGGACTGCTGGTTGAAGCGTCGCGCGACCCAGCCATCGATCAGGTCCGTGATCGCGGCAATACCGAAAATGACGGCTGCGATGGGCCTCGCATACGGTATCTGGCTGTAAAAACAGACGACGACGACCGGTATCGCTGCGATGCGAAACAGCGTCAGGATGTTGGCGAGATTGAGCTTCAAGGAGTCGTCTTCGTCTCAGGAGGCGTGATCGAGGTGCAGCTCATTGTATATGGTTTCGGCCAATGTTCGGCTGATGCCGCGAATTTTGACCAGGTCGTCCACACCGGCACCAATGACGCCCTGCAGCCCGCCGAATTGCCGCAGCAGTTCCCTGCGCTTTTTCGGCCCCAGACCCGGAATTTTTTCCAGCGACGACGTGCGCCGCGTTTTGCTACGGCGCTGACGATGTCCCGTGATTGCGAACCGGTGGGCTTCGTCGCGAATCTGCTGGACGAGCAGCAATGCCGGTGAATCCGGTGTCAGGCGCAACGGAGTCTTCCTCCCCGACAGGAACAGTTGTTCCGCACCCGGTTTGCGCGCCCTGCCCTTGGCGACGCCAACGACGTTGATCCAGTTGAGCTCGAGTTCGGCGAGCACCGTCATCGCCGCGGCCAGTTGCCCTTTCCCGCCATCGACGAACAGTACGTCGGGCATCGGCACCTCGCCTTTCTTGACGCGCGCATACCGGCGGCGCAGCGCCTCGCGCATCGCGCCGTAGTCGTCGCCTGACGAGACCGGTTTCAGGTTGAATCGCCGGTAATCGCTCTTCAATGGGCCGGCCGAATTAAAGACGACACACGACGCAACGGTTGCCTCTCCCGATGTATGGCTAACGTCGAAACACTCGATCCGTTCCGGCGGCTCGTCCAGTTCGAGCGCCTCACCGAGCACCTTGAACTGACGCCGAACGGTTGCATTGTTCGCGACCTTTACGTTCAAACCCTGCTCCGCGTTGGTGGCCGCCATCGCCCGCCATCGCGCACGGTCGCCGCGCACTCGATGACGAATCCGGACGCGGTGGCCCATTCTTTCGGACAACGTGGCCTCGAGTAGCTCCGCATCGTCGACCGCTTCATCGAGGATGATTTCCCGCGGCACATCCCGACCGAGGTAATACTGCGATACAAAACTGTTCAATAGCTGCTGCCGGTCGACCTGGCCGTGGGAACGCGGAAAATGATCGCGGCTGCCGATGACGGCGCCGTTACGTATGAACAGGATCGTTACGCAATGGATTGCCCCGTTTGACGCAAAGCCGATGACGTCCAGGTCCTTGCCGGCCGCGCGGGAGACCAGCTGCCTGGCCTGCACTTCCTTCAGTTTCGAGATCTGGTCGCGGAATCGAGCGGCAATCTCATACTGCTGTTTGGCCGATGCCATTTCCATGCGCTCGACGAAAGTGTCGACGACACTCTGGTTCCTGCCGTCGAGAAACTGCAGCGCCGCGTCGAAATCCTTTGCATACTGCTCTTCGGAGATCAGTCCGACGCAGGGCGCCGTGCAGCGCTTGATCTGGTACTGCAGGCAGGGGCGTGAGCGGTTCCTGAAATAATTGTCGTTACAGGGACGAATCAAAAACAGCTTCTGAAGTTCATTCAGTGTTTGCCGTACCGCGGATGTGCTCGGATACGGGCCAAAATAGCGCCCTTTGCCTTTGCGAGGCCCTCGATGGAAGCGCAGGCGAGGAAACTTGTGCTCGGTTGACGCGTAAATGTACGGGTAGCTCTTGTCATCGCGCAGGATGATGTTGAATTTCGGCTTGTGCTGCTTGATCAGGTTGTATTCGAGCAGCAGCGCCTCGGCTTCGGTGTTCGTCACGGTGACTTCGACCCGCTCCGCGAGCGCCATCATCGCCGCCGTCTTCGGCGCCTGCTGGCTGCGCTGGAAGTAGCTGGATACCCGCTTCTTGAGGTCACGCGCCTTGCCGACGTAAATCACCTTGTGCTTTGTGTCGAGCATGCTGTAGACGCCCGGCCGGTGGGTCAGGCTGCGCAGGAACGAATCGGGGTCGAAGGCGGTGGCGTTACTCACGTGCCCAATATAACGCCTGTTCCTGAAAATTTCGCGCAGCGAAAACCGGGGTCACCGATCGATGAGCCGGCGATGCTGCGACACCGGCGACGGTCGCAGAGTGCATCCCCTTCAGTGCTGCGAGGCAGCACCGCTCACCCCATGGTCACCCGGCAAGTAACCCGGCTGCGCGAGAAAACACGTCCGAAAACATCTGCGGCGTCAGCCGGCCGGTGTTCGTGTTGTAGCGGCTGCAGTGGTAGGAATCGAGCATTCGAAACGCATCGAGATCATGCAGCGAATTGTGTCCGAACTTGTAATCCGCCTGCCGCCGGCCGAGTGCCTTGATGATCGCGCGATGCGCAATGCCGCCGAGTGCGATGACCACCCCTTTTTCAGCCAATAGCTGCAGTTCCTCGGCGAGATAGCGATTGCAGGTATTGATCTCGGCGCCCACCGGCTTGTTGTCGGGCGGCAGGCATTTGACCGCGTTCGTGATGCGGCAGTTGATCAGCGTCATCGGGTCGTCGGCCGTTAGCGATTCGGGCTGCGACGCGAAGCCGTGCTCGTAGAGCGTCTGGTACAGCAGAATGCCCGCATGGTCTCCGGTGAACGGGCGGCCGGTGCGGTTGGCGCCGTGCATGCCGGGCGCGAGCCCGACAATCAGCAGACGTGCCTGCGGGTCCCCGAACGGCGGCACCGGACGGCAGTAATAGTCCGAAAACCGCTGCTGCACCTCGTCGAGAAACTGCGAGAGCCGCGGACAGTCGCGGCAGCTGCGATCGAAAATACCGTCTGGCCAGTCGCTTCGGTTGCCGCTACTCATCCATGTGCTTGATGACGGCGCGGCCGAATCCGCGGGTACCAACGAGCTTGGCACCGGGGACGAGCTTCTCCAGTTCGTCCTGGACGTGCTTCTTGTCTTTGGTATCGACTTTTCTCTTCGGGGCGCGTATGGCTTTCCTGAGGCGCGCGAGGTCGAACGTCAGCTCACCGTTTGCAATCGTTCTCGCGACGCCGTTGATGATCTTGTCGGCCGCTTCGGTCCAGCCCATATAGCGCAGCATCATTTCGGCCGACAGGATCAGCGAGCCGGGATTGACCCGGTTTTTGCCCGCAAATCCCGGGGCCGTACCGTGTGTCGCCTCGAATACCGAAACCGCGTCGCCGATGTTTGCGCCCGGCGCGATACCGATACCGCCCACCTGGGCCGCCAGCGCATCGGAAATGTAATCGCCGTTCAGGTTCAGCGTCGCGATGACGTCGTAGTCTTCCGGACGCATCAGGATCTGCTGCAGGAAATTATCGGCAATGACGTCCTTGATGACGATTTCACGGCCCGTTACCGGGTTGTTGAATTTCAGCCATGGCCCGCCGTCGATTTCGGCCGCGCCGAACTCGGCTTTTGCGAGCTCGTAGCCCCAATTGCGGAACGCGCCTTCCGTGAACTTCATGATGTTGCCCTTGTGCACCAGCGTCACGGAGCCATAGTCGCGCTCGATACAATAAACGATCGCCTTGCGAATCAGGCGCTCGGATCCCTCGCGCGACACCGGCTTTATGCCGATGCCCGAGCTCGCCGGGAAGCGAATCTCCGTCACGCCCAGTTCGGACTGCAGGAAGTGGATCAGTTTCTGCACTTCCGGCGACCCGGTCGGGTACTCGATGCCGGCGTATATGTCATCGGTGTTCTCGCGGAACACCGTCATATCGACAAGATCAGACTCCAGCATCGGCGTCTGCACACCGGGAAAGTAGCGGATCGGCCGCACGCAGGCGTACAGGTCGAGCGTCTGGCGGATGGCGACGTTCAGCGAACGGATGCCGCCGCCGGTTGGCGTCGACAGCGGTCCCTTGATCGACACCAGGTATTTCTGGAACGCGTGCAGCGTCTCGTCCGGAAGGTACTCATCCTTGCCGTAGACCTCGAGCGCTTTTTCGCCGGCATACACCTGCATCCAGGCAACCTTGCGTTTGTCGCCATAGGCCTTCTCGACGGCCGCATTGACGACGTCCAGCATCACCGGCGTGACGTCGATGCCGATGCCGTCGCCCTCGATGAACGGGATGATCGGGCGGTCGGGCACGTTCAGGGAATGGTTCGGGTTGGCGGTGATCGCCTCGCCGCCCTCGGGGACGACAATATGGTCGTAGTGCATGCGATATCTCGACGTGAATCCGGGATCCTGCGGCAAAGCTGCCGTGGGCGTGCATTGTACCGGTTCGGGCGCTAGCCTCAATCAACGCCGGCCGTTCGCCGTACAATGCACGCCATGCCGTTGATCCTGCTGAACAAACCCTATCGCGTCCTGAGCCAGTTTAGCGACGATGATGGCCGCAAGGGATTGTCGGAGTACGTGACGCATCGTGAGGTCTACCCGGCCGGGCGTCTCGACTACGACAGCGAAGGCCTGCTGCTGCTCACCGACGAC
>JBFIQH010000221.1:0-4944 GCA_041609735.1 Woeseiaceae bacterium
AGCCAGTGGGCGTCGATCGCTGCCTGTATCCGACGTATGGACGCAGCGTCGGGTGCCGGAACATCGGGCGCGGCAAGCCACCGCTGACTGATGTCGATGACCTGTGCCAGGTCCGTATACTTCCAGTCCTCGTCACGAGTCGTCGGGAAGCCGCGGGCGGTAAATGTGTCGAGCGCCCGGGCACGCGCTGTCGCCAGCGCGTCGTCGCCCAGCGAGCGGACGACGCGTTCGAGGTCGGTCCTCTGCAGCCCCGCAGCGCTCATGCGCGGGCAGCCTCCCTTACCCATTCGTAGCCTTTCTCCTCCAGTTCCAGCGCGAGCGACTTGTCGCCTGAGCGGGCGATGCGGCCCCCGGACAGGACATGTACGTGGTCGGGCCTGATGTAGTCCAGCAGCCGCTGGTAATGCGTCACGAGCACGATCGCACGCTCCGGGTCGCGCAGGGCGTTGACGCCTTCGGCAACCGCCTTCAGTGCGTCGATATCGAGGCCGGAATCCGTCTCGTCGAGTATGGCCAGGCGCGGTTCGAGCATCGCCATCTGCAGGATCTCGTTGCGCTTTTTCTCGCCGCCCGAGAATCCCTCGTTGACGCCGCGGTTCAGGAATTTCGGGTCCATGTCCAGAACCGCCATTTTTTCGCGTGCCAGTTTCAGGAATTCGAACGCGTCGATTTCAGCGAGGCCCAGGTGCTTGCGCTTCGCATTGACGGCCGCCTTCAGCAGGTAGGCATTGTTGACGCCAGGAATCTCGACCGGGTACTGGAAGCCGAGGAAAATTCCCTCTCGCGCACGCTCCTCCGGCTCCAGCTCGAGCAGGTCTTTGCCCATGAACTCAACGCTACCGGACGTCACCTCGTAGTCGGCATGCCCGGCGATGACCTGCGCGAGCGTGCTCTTGCCGGATCCGTTCGGGCCCATGATCGCGTGCACTTCACCGGCTTTGACGTCAAGCGACAGGCCACTCAGGATCTCGGTGTCGCCGATCCGGGCAGTCAGGTTGTCTATCTTCAGCATTGTGTATTCCTATCCGACGGCGCCCTCGAGGCTGACGTTCAGCAACGCCTGCGCCTCGACGGCAAACTCCATCGGCAATTCATTGAAAACTTCCTTGCAGAACCCGTTGACGATCATGTTGACGGCGTCCTCCTCGGAGATACCGCGCTGCCGGCAGTAAAATAGCTGGTCCGCCGAGATCTTCGATGTGGTCGCTTCGTGCTCGACTTTGGCGGATCGGTTGCGCACTTCCATGTACGGAAACGTGTGCGCGCCGCAGTCCTTGCCGATCAGCAGCGAGTCGCACTGCGTGTGGTTACGTGCGTTGACGGCCTGCGGCATCATGCGAACCAGCCCGCGGTAGGCGTTCTGCGCATGACCGGCAGAGATGCCCTTTGAGACGATCGTGCTGCGCGTGTTGCGGCCGATGTGGATCATCTTCGTGCCGGTATCGGCCTGCTGGTAGTTATTCGCGACGGCGACAGAGTAAAACTCACCGACCGAGTTCTCGCCGCGCAGGATGCAGCTCGGGTACTTCCAGGTAATCGCCGAGCCTGTTTCGACCTGTGTCCACGAGATTTTCGAATTCGCACCGCGGCAGTCGCCGCGCTTCGTGACGAAGTTATAAATGCCGCCCTTACCGCTCTCGTCGCCGGGATACCAGTTCTGTACCGTCGAGTATTTGATCTCCGCATCCTTCAACGCGACCAGTTCGACGACGGCAGCATGCAGCTGGTTTTCGTCCCGCATCGGCGCCGTGCAGCCTTCCAGGTAGCTGACGTAGCTGCCTTCGTCGGCAATGATCAGCGTACGCTCGAACTGGCCAGTGTTGGCCGCATTGATGCGGAAGTAGGTCGACAGCTCCATCGGGCAGCGAACGCCTTTGGGTATGTAGACGAATGAACCGTCGCTGAAGACGGCGGAATTCAGCGACGCAAAAAAGTTGTCGCGTTGCGGCACGACGGTGCCGAGGTACTTCCGAACGAGCTCCGGATGATTCGCAACCGCGTCCGAGAACGAGCAGAAGATGACGCCGGCCTCGGACAGCTTCTCCTTGAACGTCGTCGCGACCGAGACGCTATCGAACACGGCATCGACGGCGACGCCGGCAAGCCGCGCACGTTCATGCAGCGGGATGCCGAGCTTGTCGTAAGTTTCCAGCAGTTTCGGATCGACCTCATCGAGGCTTTTCGGTCGATCCTTGTCGGAGCGCGGTGCCGAGTAATAGGAGATCGCGTTGTAGTCGATCTTCGGGTAGTGCACGTGCGCCCATTCGGGTTCCTGCATCGTCAGCCAATGCCGGTAGGCTTTCAACCGCCACTCGAGCATGAAATCCGGCTCGTTCTTGCGCGCCGAAATCGCCATGATGACCTCTTCATTGAGGCCTGGCGGCAGGCTGTCGCTGTCGATGTCGGTGACGAACCCGTGCTGGTAGCGTCGGTTGACGAGCGACTCGATGTCTTCGGCTTCGGTGGACATGTTCAGGATTTCTTTTCCAGGGTTTCAATAGTTATGGGCAGCCCGGCAAATTTAAACCGCGGCGCAGCGCGGTTCGTGCGCTGCAGGTCGAGCAGGCTGACGTCATCGAGCGCGCGCCGGATCGCGACGTTGATCTGCTGCCACGCCCCGCCGACGTTGCAGTTGCCTTCATGCTCGCAATGGCCTTCGCTGCTGCTGCATTCGGTAATCGACACGGGGCCTTCGAGCGCGTCGATGACATCGGCTGCACTGATATCGCCGGCGGGCCGGGAGAGGCGGTAGCCGCCGCGGGCACCGCGTGTAGACTGCACGAGCCCGGCCCGCCCCAGCGACTTCAGCAGCTTGCTGACGGTGGGCAGGGCAAGGCCGGTCGCGGCCGCGACGTCGGCGGCGCTGACGAGCTCGTCAGCGCGGCTGGCGACGTGTGCCAGCACGACGGTGCCGTAGTCGGTCAATTTGCTGATTCTGAGCACGGGAGACCCTGCCGCAAATAAAGGACTATTTTAGTCCTATTTAGCCCGCGTGGCCAGCTGACCTTGTTGCGATTTGTTTCGCCGGTGCTGCCGGAACCCAATAGCGGTGCGACTTTCGGGGGCGGGGTGCTATGCTACGCCGCGCAATGACCAGCTCCCCGGACAACTTCATCGAAATCCGCGACGTCGACTACACGGTCGGCACGCGCCGGATCTTTCATGGCCTTAACATCTGCATCCCGCGCGGCGAGGTTACGGCCGTCATGGGCCCCAGCGGCACCGGCAAGACCACGCTGCTGCGGCTGATCACGCGGCAGCTGATCCCGGACAGCGGCACGATCCTCATCGACGGCGTCGACATCGGCGAACTGAACGAGCGCGGGCTCTACAAGCTGCGGCAGCGCTTCGGCATGCTGTTCCAGAACGGCGCCTTGCTGACCGACCTCAGCGTGTTCGAAAACGTCGCGTTTCCGCTGCGCGAGCATACGAGATTGACGAACCGTCTGATCCGGCACGTTGTGCTGACCAAGCTGCACGCGGTCGGCCTGCGCGGCGCCGCGGACATGATGCCCGCGCAACTGTCAGGCGGCATGGCGCGCCGCGTCGCGCTGGCGCGCGCAATGGTCATGGACCCGGATATCCTGATTTACGACGAGCCGTTCGTCGGGCTGGATCCGATCTCGATGGGCGTCATCGTGCGCCTCGTGCGGAAAATGAACGATGCGCTCGGCATTTCGAGTATCGTCGTCAGCCACGACGTCCAGGAAATTTCGACGGTTGCCGACCGGACCTACCTGATTTCCGACGGCAAAGTCGCGGCATCCGGCAGTCCGGACGAGCTGAAACAGGGCAGCTCGGAACTGGTGCGCCAGTTCATGCACGGGATGGCGGACGGGCCGGTCGCCTTCCATTACCAGGCGCCGAACTACGCCGAGCAACTGCTTGGGCGGGACGCCGAGTAACGTCGATGTTGCGCGAGATCTACGAAACGTTCCAGCAGTTTGTGCGCACGTTCGGCGCGATGACGCTGTTCCTGCTGATGCTGATCCGGTACTCGCCGAAAGTGCTGTTCAAGCGCTTCGGCCTGGTCGTCGGCCAGGTGCACAATGCCGGCGCATTGTCGCTGGTCATCATCATGATCTGCGGCCTGTTCGTTGGCGGCGTGCTCGGGCTGCAGGGCTATGCAAACCTGACCAAGTTCAATGCCGAAGACGCGGTCGGCACGTTTGCCGGCTTTGCGCTCGTCAAGGAGTTGGGCCCGGTGATTACGGCGCTGCTGTTTGCCGGCCGCGCCGGCACGGCACTCGCGTCGGAAATCGGCCTGATGAAAGCGACCGACCAGCTGTCAGCTATGGAAATGATGGCGGTCAACCCGGTGCGGCGCGTGGTTGTGCCGCGATTTCTCGGCGGATTTTTCGCCATGCCGCTGCTTGCGGCGATCTTCAGCGCCGTCGGCCTGCTCGGCGCACATCTTGTCGGGGTCGGCCTGCTGGGCATCGATGTGGGTGCGTTCTGGCAGCAGATGCAGCACACGATCGAACGCATCGATATCATCGAAGGCATAATCAAGAGCATATGTTTCGGCTTGATCGCCAGCCTGCTCGCCGTCTGGGAAGGCTACAATTCGGTACCGACGGCCGAAGGCGTCAGTCGGGCAACGACGCGAACGGTTGTGCTGACGGCAATTGCGGTCCTGATCACGGATTTCATGATCACGGCCTGGTTTTTGAGGAGTTGAAATGAAACAGACCCGTGCAGTCGAACTCGGAACCGGGCTATTCGCATTGCTCGGAGTTGGTGCGTTGTTCTTCCTGACGACGCAAACGACGGGTGGCGACGATTTCAAGGCGTCCGAAGTCTACACGGTGACCGCCCGTTTTCAGAACGTCGGCAGCCTGAAAGCGAGGGCGCCGGTCGCGATGGCCGGGGTTACCATCGGTCGCGTCACCAAGATCCGCTTTGACCCGGAACGCCTGGATGCCGAGGTGACGATGGTCATCG
>JBFIQH010000222.1:0-4919 GCA_041609735.1 Woeseiaceae bacterium
AATGGCACAGACGATCAATACGAACGTTGCATCGCTCAATGCGCAACGTAATTTGAATCGTTCGCAAGGTTTGCTAAACCAGTCGCTGGAAAGACTGTCCACAGGCCTGCGAATCAACAGCGCAAAGGATGATGCGGCAGGTCTCGCAATTTCCGAGCGCTTCACCACGCAGATTCGCGGCCTGAACCAGGCCGTGCGGAATGCATCGGACGGCATCTCGCTGGCGCAGACGACAGAAAGCGCGCTCGCCGAGCTGACGAACAACCTGCAGCGAATTCGTGAGCTGGCGGTTCAGTCCGTCAATGCGACGAATTCTGCCTCCGATCGCGCCGCACTGGACGCAGAAGTGCAGGAGCGTATCAACGAGGTCGATCGCATTGCGAAGCAGACGAACTTCAACGGCGTCAAAGTACTCGACGGTTCGTTCGGAACGGCTGTATTCCAGGTTGGTGCAAACGTCGGCGAAACGATTTCGGTTTCCCTGACGACCGACGTGACGGCATCCGCGATTGGTACGATCAATACCAACACGGCCGCAGCTTACTCCATGGCGGACGTTGCCAGCACGGACATCACTGTCGATTTCGGTGACGGCACGACTGCGGACTTCTATGGCAGCGCCGTAGTTGCAGCGGATTCAACCGTGCAGGAAGCGGCAGATGCGATCAACTCGGCAAACGTTACCGGCATATCGGCATTCGTCAATGCATCGGATCAGCTGCAGATCGTCAACAGCAACGGTGCTAACGTCACGATCGCCGAATCCGGAGGAACCGGTGGTGACACGACAGGTCTCGCCGGCGTAACGGCCGATGAGGTGGTTGGTGCCACGACGACGTTGTCCGGTGTCGGAGTCGATACGGTCGCGAACGCGAATTTCGCTATCGCCCGCATCGATTCGTCACTGACGGCAGTAAACGGACTGCGCGGAAACCTCGGTGCTATCCAGAACCGCTTCGAATCGACGATTGTCAACCTGCAAACGGTAAGCGAAAACCTGGCGGCCTCTCGGGGTCGTATCCAGGATGCTGACTTTGCGGCAGAAACCGCAGCGCTGACGAAGGCGCAGATTCTGCAGCAGGCCGGCGTCGCCGTGCTGTCGCAGGCCAACGCTCAGCCGCAGCTCGCCTTGAGCCTGCTGCAGTAAGGCGCATTGACAGGACCCCTTGAGCCTGGTGGCAGGGACGCCGCCAGGCTTTAAGGATCGGGGAGAATGCAGATGTCTGATCAGGACGTAAAACCAGTTTCGAGCGTCACCGGTGCTTTCCGGGCGCTCGAGCTTCGGTCTGAATCGGCGCCGCCTCGAGGCGGCAAACTGACGCCTTCGACCGGCAACGATGTGCCGGCTCCGGAGAAAAAGCAGGCACCGGATATCGAGGCGCTTGCAGCAAAACTGAATATCGCAAGCCAGTCGATAGGGCGTGACTTGCGGTTCAAGGTCGATATGGCCAAAGGCCAGTCGGTGATCCAGGTCCTGGACCGGGAAACCGGCGAAATCATTCGCGAGATTCCGCCCGAAAAAGCGCAGGTGGTCGTCGCGGTCAACGGTGACGTGCAGCTGCAACTCTACGATCGCGTCGTCTGATTCGGGTCACCGCCTCGCGACGGTACTTGGCACGCTTTTTGTAGTGATTACAGCAATGACGCAGGCATCGAAGAGAATGATCACATGGCCAGTATAGTATCGACAGGCATTGGCTCGGGGCTTGATATTGCGGGAATCGTGCAGAGCCTGGTTGCTGCAGAGGGACAGCCAGTGGAATCCAGGATCGGACAGCAGGAAGTCAGGGCACAGGCAAAGCTCTCGGCATTCGGCAGTCTGAAATCGGCGCTTTCGGATTTGCGCGACAAGCTCGAAAACCTAAAGACCCAGGAATCGTTTCTCGTTCGCAAGGCCGTATCCGGCAACGAGAACGTTTTCACGGCGAGCGCAGGTACCGGTGCGCTGCCGGCGAGTTATTCGCTGGAAGTCGTGCAGCTCGCGCAATCGCAGAAACTGACGTCCGGCGCGTTCGCCGATTCGGATACCGTCGTCGGGACCGGCACGCTGACCGTCGGCGTTGGCGGCACGACGATGGACCTGGAGATCGATGCCACCAACAACACGCTCGCCGGTATTCGTGATGCGATCAACGCATCGCCTGACAACCCCGGCGTCTCGGCGACGATCGTCAATGCCGACAGCGGCAGCTACCTGATACTTACCGGTGACAAGACCGGCGCTGCGAACACGATCACGATTACGCAAGCCGGCGGCGACGGTGGCCTGGCTGCACTCGAATACGACCCGGGCTCCGGGCTCACGTCTATGACGGAGTCGTCGGCGGCGCAGGACGCACTGATTCGCATTGACGGCTTCGACGTGCAGAACGACACGAATACGATTACCGGCGCCGTGGACGGCGTGACGATATCCGTCGTCGCAGAATCCGGCGGAATCGCCGAGTCGCTACTTATCGCCAATGACGAAACCGCAGCCCGCGCAACGGTGGGTGACTTCGTCGAGAGCTACAACGCGCTCGTGAACACGCTGGATACGCTGACCGATTACAACTCGGAATCGGAGCAGGCCGCACCGCTGCTGGGCGACGCGACCGTGCGCGGTATTCGCGACCAGATTCGCAGGGAGCTCAGCACGGCCGTCCAGGATATCGAGGCAGACTTTTCGACACTTCGTGAAGTCGGCATCGAGACGCAGCTCGACGGCACGCTGACGATCAACGACGACGAGCTCTCAAACGTACTGGCAGATGACTTCGTCAAGTTCGGGCAGCTGTTCTCGACGACCGATGGCTTCGGCGTCCGTCTGCACGACCTGGCGGACAACTTTCTCGATACCGACGGTATTCTCGAGACCCGCACGAAAGGCCTGGAGACGCAGATCGACGGCCTGAACGACGAACGTGAATCGTTGAATGAACGCCTCGCATCCCTGGAAACGCGCCTCTTGCGACAGTTCAACGCACTCGATTCGCTGCTCGCGCAACTGTCTTCGACCAGCAACTTTCTGACCCAACAATTGAACAACCTGCCGGGCGCCGATCGCTCGGGCAATGCCTCGTAACCGATAAGGACAGACCATGTTGACCGCCAATCCCGACGCAGCCGTCAAGCAGTACCAGAGCATCGCAACGCAGAGTCGCGTCGCCGATGCCTCGCCTCACCGTTTGATACAGCTGATGATGGAGCGCGCGCTCGCGAAGATCGATTTGGCGAAGACGCAGATTGCCGAGGGCAAGGTCGCCGAGAAAGGCAATAACATCTCGGACGCCATCAGCATCATCAACGGGCTGCAGGCGAGCCTGAATCATTCGGCGGACCAGCGCTTGTCGGAAAATTTCGATGCGCTTTACGCCTACATGATGCGTCGCCTGCTCGAAGCCAACCTGCACAACGACCGCAGCATGCTGTCTGAGGTGGCGAACTTGTTGCGCGAACTGAAAGAAGCCTGGGACGCCATTGCCGACCAGGTTGAAGGAGGCTGAAAGATGGCCCTTAGCAAAGCTCATACCCAGGAATCCCCGGAAAGCGTTGTTCTTGAAATGACGCAGCACCTGCAAGCGCTGGCGAAGGATGGTGCTTGGGATGAGGTCGAAAACCTGACGGTACGACTGCGCGGCGCCGTCATGAGCGTCCCGGAGGATCGCCGACGGGAAGCGATTCACGAGGTGCAGCGCGTCACCGACAAGGTGCTCGCCGAAGCGGAGATCGCGCACCGCGACCTTGCGGACCGGCTGTCGGGTTTACGGCGCGGTCAGGTGGCAACGCGGGCTTACCAGTCGGGCTGATTTTGTCGCATTTGTGACTCAGGTCACAAATGTAGCCAAATCAGGCGATTATGCTGGGCTCCATGCTTATGTAAAAGCTGGAGAGCGAGTAGTGGCAACCGGCAATGATCGCCGCGCAAAAGTACTGGTACTGGATTCGGATCCAATCAGGGCTCGTGACCTGTCACGGCGCTTGCGCTACCTCGACTATGAACCCATCGTTGTCGATTCGGCGGTGAGCCGACGAAAGAGCGACGACAACGACAGCGTCGCCGTCATCATCGCCGGTAGCCGCGATGCATCCACCGACAATGCGGCAGCAGCGCTGCGCAAACATCACCCTCACTTGCCGTTTCTCTGCGTTGACGGCCGTGACTTTGCTGACGGCGGCCCGACATGGCCGCTGGAGCTGCCGCTCAAGCGCGCCCAGCTGGAGCGCTTGCTGAGTCGCGCTGAGCGCTACCGGGGCACTGAGAGACGCCATCGCATCACCGGGACCTCACATCCGATTCGGCAGGTCCGAAACCTGATTGACCAGGTTGCCGACTTCAACACCAACGTGTTGATTACCGGGCAGTCCGGTACCGGCAAGGAACTCGTCGCGCGCACCATACATGACTTGTCGGGACGTGCCGACAAGCCGTTCGTGCCGATCAACTGCGGCGCCATTCCCGCAGACCTGCTCGAAAGCGAGCTGTTCGGCCACGAGAAGGGCGCCTTCACCGGTGCCGTCGCCAACCGCCAGGGGCGATTCGAGCTCGCCGAGGGCGGCACCCTGTTCCTCGACGAGATCGGTGAAATGAGCCTCGACATGCAGGTCAAGCTGCTGCGCGTGCTGCAGGAGCGCACCTTCGAGCGTATCGGCAGCAACAAGCTGTCCAGGTGCGACGTGCGCATCATCGCTGCAACTCACGTGGACCTGCCGCGGGCCGTTGAGGAAGGCGAATTCCGCGAGGATCTTTTCTACCGGCTGAACGTATTCCCGATCGAGATGCCGCCGCTGTATCAGCGCGTCTCCGACCTGCCGCAACTCCTCGATGAATTGCTCGTAGCACAAACCGGCCGCGATCGCGGGCACCTGCGGGTCAGCGCGGAGGCGATGACGATGCTCGCCCGCTATTCATGGCCGGGCAATATTCGCGAACTGTCCAA
>JBFIQH010000223.1:0-4800 GCA_041609735.1 Woeseiaceae bacterium
CCGGATCGTAGGGATCGATCGGGGCGGCCTTGGGATTGACGCTAGTGAACACGGCACCGGTGTCATCTTCGCCCGGCCAGGGGGTGTACGTGATCCGCGGATCGTAATACAGGCGGTTGTAATTGCGATTCCAGGCGCGCCAGACACCCCCGTAGGGCGCTGCAACGCCTTGTGCTATCAGCGCTTCCTCGGTCGGCACCACCCAGAAATAGTCATTGTCCGGTGCCGGCTGTGCGTAGTAATAGGGGCAACCCAGGTCCATGATGCCGTTGTTTTCCCGCGTCATCAGGCCCCAGTCCATGCTGCCCGAGTCGTCGAGCAGGAACAGGATATTCGGCTCGACCGGGTTCGTCAGGAACAGCGGTGAATCCGACAGCGTGCCGGGCGCGGCCGTTGCAACCGGTCCGCTGAGCACGGCACAGGTTGCGATCGTCGATAACGAGGCGATCTTCAATGATCTGATAGTCCCTGGCATGGCAAGTCTCGCTTTAATTAGAAAATGCGGCCGTACTGGCTGCGCAATATGACTTCGGCGGAATCGGCGCTGCCGCCGGTTGCGCGAGCGGTAATTTTGAATATCGTGACGTCCCCGGTGCCCTTGTTGTCACCGTAGCCCGACAGGTTCATCGCGCCTTCGGTCCCCACGACCGTCGTATAGTGCTTGATGAAGTATTTCGGTTTCAGGTAGGCGCCGTAATTGCCGTCGGCGACCACATGCAGCGCCGCGTCGCTCCAGGTCGCCGGGTTGTAGAAATCGGGCTCGGCATCGGTGCGTCCGTAGAGGCCACCGCCACCGTTGAAGTTGCCGAGACTGACGACACTTTCGATAAACATTTCGGCTTCCCGGACGCTGGACTCAGCGGTTTGGAACGCGAGATTGCGGTCCAGCGAATTGCCCGCCATTTTTTCCTCGAGCACGGTGCCCTGCATGCTGCTGACGGCGATCATCGTCACGATCAGCAGGATCACCAGGCTGACCACCAGTACCGCACCGCGTTGGCGTGAAACGCTGGATTCAAAGTGCACGGAGTTCATTGTCATCGCTTTTTTCATACTCAGAGCCGGTTGCGCACGGTGATCGTGCTCGTGTAGACCTGCCGCAGGCGCGTGTCGGGCGCAACACGGTTTTGTCCGAGAACGTTGTAGGCCTGGGCCTGGCCGCTGGTCAGATTGTCATCATACGAACGTGCGACGATGGCAAAACGGACGCTGATAACGCTGTTCATGTCGGCGACCTGGTCTGCCGGCACGTAGTAGTTCGCGGTGCCGGAGCCCGCCGATCCGGGCGGATCCGTGTCTTCTCCATAAAGAATCTGCAGGTCCTCGACCCCGTCGATGAATTCGAGGCCGTTGCGAAACAGCGCCGGCTGGCCCTCCGATCCCATCGCCACGTTGTAGGTGATTTCCTGCGCTGTGAACACCGTCGCGTCGGCACCGTAGACCTTGGACAGGCAATGCGCATTGGCGCCCGGGCAGCCCGGGTTGGTCGCATTGAAGTTGCCGGGTTGTCCGGTGCCGGTGTTGTGGACCAGGACACCCGCACCGTCGGGGTTCGCATTGGTAACCTGGAAAATGTCGGCGGCCGAGCAGTCGCTGACAAAGATGATGTCCTCGAATTCCAGGCCGTTTCCGGCCGCAACCTTGATGTTTGCCGACGCCTGGGGCCCGTAAGGCGGCTCGACGGCCAGCCCCGAGTCGACGCCTCCGCGCAGCGTGATCGAGTCCGGGACGCCCGGCCCGCCCTCGACGCCGATAACTCCGCCAGCGGTAAAATCAATGTAGCCGGCACCGGTACTATCGAGATTGTTGACGACGTTCGTGATATCGCTTGCACAGCCCCAGAAATCGGCCATGCGGATGTCGCGACCGATCATCTCGAGTGCCATGCGGCCGGTTTCCTGCATGCGCGATGTCGCTTCGTGCATGCGGTAGGTATGTCGCGATGACGCAAATACCTGAAGCACGCCACCGACGAGAAACAATCCGAGCAGCATGCCGATCATCACTTCGACGAGCGAGATGCCGGCCTGCCGGTGCACGAGTTTGATTGAGATTCTACGATTCATGATTACAGCTGGAAATTGATGGCGACGCGTTCCGTGTTGGCCGCAGTCACACTGATTGCGCCGTCACGGTCGTCGTCCCACCAGATCTTGACGGCAAATTGAGTCCCGATACCGTCACACGCGGGAGCTGCCGCGTCCGAGCCGTCGAACGGAGTACTGTCGATGCAGACGAAGCCCTCGCCCATCGGCAGGTACATTGCGATCGCATTGTTCCACTCGGCCAGGTCATGCCGCGCCATTTGCTGCGGCGAACAGCCGGCCGTCGACTTGCACGAAACCTCCAGGGCGGCGGTAGCGGGCACGTACATGTTGGCGTTGGCGCTTGCAACATTGGCGCGCATGCGGTCGGCCAGATCGTAGGCCAGCGCCGTTGCCTGCGAGCGCATGAACGAACTCTGGTTATTCTTCAGCGAAAAAGCCTGCAGGCCGGCGACGCCGACAAGCCCGATCGACAGCACGAGTGCCGACACCAGGACCTCGATCAACGTAAAACCACCCTGCTGTTGCAGGACGCGGTACGCACGACCACGAATTCTTGTTGAAAGTCTCACTATCCACACCCCTGTCGTGAAACATTGGTACGGCCGACGTTGTTGACGCGAATCATGCGGCCGGTCTCCCCGGTGCGATCGTCACACATCGTCAGGTCATCTCCGCCGGCAACGCCGAAGCCACGCGCGTTATAGGTGAAAGCGCCCAGGCCCGTACTCGTGAACGTCGACGAGGTGTTCAGCGGGCCGTAGACCGAAATGATTTCGTTCGCGTCGGTCGCAGCATCGCGGTCTTTGTCGACCCAGACGATCCAGCCGTTCGACCAATCGGTCGTCGCTGCACAGGTCGGCACCGCGGCGTCGTAATTCGCACTGGCACAGACGGTCGCATTGCGTTGGTAACGCACCGCTGCACTTCGCGCCATGTTGACCGACGTCACGAACTGGTTTGCCTGGCTGGCCAGGCGGTTATCCATGATGACGGCGCGAAAGCTGGGCACGCCTACTGACAACACGATGGATGCGACGGCAAGCGTTACCATTAGCTCGAGTAAACTGAATCCGTTTTTCTTCATAGCGTGTACGATGCTCGCGCCCTGCGTGACTTTTGTATAGCAACTCGAAGTCGAGTTGGGATGTTGGTCACGCGAGGGTGGGCGTCCGAGTGAGAGGCGCGTCACGTTTTCGTCGCGGCCGGAGAGAGTTGATACGGAGCCAATGGCTTTCACGTTCGCTGCCGCTTGCGCCGGCACGGTGCACACCCGACCGCCGATGGGCGTAATTCCTGTTTTTAAGCGTCTGTGAAGCATGTCGCCGTTCCTGTCGCCCCAGCACCACGCTGCGACTGACAGGCATTCTGGCCTCTCGACGCTGCAGGCGCCGTTACACAAGTCACAAATCCTTGTATTAGAAGGGATTTTCCGACGAACGGTAGCCGCATGCCGACGAACGGACGTTGCCGGCGGGCAGCGGAGATATTATGGAAAACGGTGTCGTGCCGCGATCAGCGCGTTGCATTCACCCGACCGGGCACGAGCCTTGTGATCTCGTCGTCGAGCCCGGTCATTTCCCAGCGCGCCAGCGAAATAGGGATACTGTCGATCGCGTTCAGGCGGTCGAAAAAGTTGCTGAGGCGGAATTCCTCGCCACGTTCCTCGACGAGCCTGGCGTAGTCGGCCAGCGTCCGCTCCAGCAGGTATTTGCCGGTAACGTAACTGGTGCCGTAGCCCGGCTGGCGCAGGTAGAGATGCTGCTCGAAGATCAGCAGCTCTTTTTCGGTTTTCATCCAGCCGCGCGGCGTCCATTCCATGTGCACGCCGCCCGCCTCTTCCATCGTCATGATATTGGCGTGGGCATACAGCGAGCCAAGGCCCCTCGCAGCGCGCTGCGCAAGCAGGATCCAGACCAACTCGCGGGATCGCGGGCTGTCGTCGTAGAGGCCCGCATGCATGAACATTTCCTCAACACCGGTCGCAGTGCCTTCGTTGCGGCTGTCGAAGATGTTGTAAAGCAGGGCGCCCTGCCGTATGCGGCTTTGGTGCGGCTCGTTGTCCATACGCGCCAGCTCGAACCAGTGATAAAAATGTGTAAACAGCGGCGCCGGATCGTAGTGTGCCGTGATCCAGAAAAAATTGCGCGTCTCCTCCGGCTCGAACCTGCCGATGTGAGCACGCATCGCAGGATCCATGTAGTCCTTGATCGTCAGTACGTCCTTGTCTTTAAGGAATTGCATGATGCGGTCGACGGCCTCGTGGGCCTGGTTTTCATATTCCTGCGGATTCTGCGCGGCACGCATCTGCGGCAAGTGCGCGTTGCGCTGTTCCTCCAGCTTCAGCGAGGCCCAGGCGCGGTCGAGTTCTCGTTTCAGTAACCGGACCTCATCGTCCCAGGTCATCGGTACGAGGTGAACGTTCTGTTGGTACCAGGTGTAATTTTCCTTGCCGATGCCGGACGGGCCGGTTTTACTCGGTGCCTCCGCGTCGAGCCACGCAATGAGGTCGAGTATCGCGCTGCGGGCGGCGGCGATCGCGGCGCCCAGCGCCTTGCTCGATGACACGCCGGGCATGCCAGCAAGATCGTCCAGCGTCTCGAGATCGGCACGGATATCCCGAATACCTGTGACCCAAAGATCACGCGCATTGCCGCTCAGGTTGCCTTTGGCCTGGGCGAACAGCGGCGGTATGACGCCCAGCTCCCGCACCAGCTGTGCCTCTTCGTCGGCGGATAGCGGGAATTCGTAAGTC
>JBFIQH010000224.1:0-4794 GCA_041609735.1 Woeseiaceae bacterium
CATGAACCACCGCGAGCGGCGTCTCTGCATCCAGGCGCGTGCCGACAGGTGCGAAGTCGCTGAAGCCCACCGTATGATCCAAGGCCTCGTCGACCCGACGCCTGCCCCCGCCGAGTTCGATAATCGCGTGGCCGACAGCGCGCGTGTCCACCGCTGCAAGGTAGCCCTCGGCGTGCACAGGTTCGACGAACCGGGCGCGGGGCAGGTGCTTGCCTGACCGTTCGACAAAATCTGGCGGCCCCCCGAGCGCCGCGATCATGCGCCCGAAAATCTCCGCCGCGCGGCCGCTTGCGACGGCATCCTGGCACCGCCGCCTCGCCGCGGCCCGGTCGGTTTCCGTGCCCGTGATGATCAGCATCTCCGCGCACAGGGCGAATGTCACTGCCTCGAGTCGCGGATCGCGCTGCTCGTTGCGCAGGAATCGCACGGCCTCATCGATTTCCAGCGCGTTGCCGGCCGTGGTGCCGAGCACTTCGTTCATATCGGTAATCAGCGCGTGTGTTTTCAGGCCGGAACGGGCGGCGGTGCGCAGAATCGACTCCGCAAGCTCTCGCGCTTTTGCAGACGCTGACATGAACGCGCCGCTGCCGACCTTGACATCCATGACAAGCGCATCGAGTCCGGCGGCGATCTTTTTTGACAATATGGATGCTGTAATCAGTGGAACGGATTCGACCGTACCGGTTACGTCGCGGATCGCGTACAGCCGCCGGTCGGCAGGCGCAAGATCCGGCGTCTGGCCGATAATCGCGCAGCCGACGTCCTTGACGACCTTTTTGAACACGTCGAAATCAGGTGTTGCGTTGTACCCGGGTATGCTTTCGGCCTTGTCGGTCGTTCCACCCGTGTGACCGAGTCCACGCCCGGAGATCATCGGCACGTACAGTCCGCAGGCGGCAGCAATCGGCGCCAGCAGGAAACTCACTTTGTCGCCCACGCCGCCGGTCGAGTGCTTGTCGGCGACCGGGCCGTCGAGCTCTTCGCGGCTCCAGTCGAGCATCGTCCCCGATGCCGCCATGGCCTGTGTCAGTTTGCTGGCCTCCTTGAACGTCATCGAGTTCAGGAAAATCGCCATCGCGAGCGCAGCTACCTGCTCCGCAGGAATGCTCTCATCCGTCAGGCCGTCGACGAAAAAACGGATCTGATCGTTGGACAACACACCGCCATCCCGTTTGGTGCGAATGACGTCGGTGAATAGCACTAGCGCAACTCGTCGAAGCCGCGCAGCGGCAGATGCGGGCCGCGCTGCAGCCAGTTGTCAGCCGGATAATGACAGTGCCGATCGATCACGTGCAGCGTGTAGGCATGGCGCGAATTCTCGGATCGATTCGGGCCACTCATGTGCGGCGCGCGACCGTGAAATATGACGAGCGTGCCCGTCTCCGCCTCGGCAGGCAGCGTTTCCTCCGGCATCGGCGTTGCGTCAATCGTCTCCGTGACCAGCGTGCCCTCCGGCAACCGGTGGTTACGCTGCCGGAGTGGTCCGCTGTGGCCTCCAGGAACGAAATGCATGCAGCCGTTGTCGACCGTCGCATCTTCGAGCGCGAACCAGAAGCCGACGCACGACTCGGGCTCCGTATAGATGAATGTCGAATCCTGATGGCAAACGACTTCGCCGCCGATTCTCGGCGGCTTGAAAATGTACATCGACTGAATGATTACCGGGTCGGCAAAGTCCAGACTCGCTACGGCTGCCCCGAGCTTCTTCGTTCTCGAGAACCCGTCGAACACCGGATCGAGGTCGTGCATCGCGTGGCCGATCTTGTTCAGGCTGTTTTGCTTTGGCTGACGGAGCCGTCCGGCGTCGTCGAACGCCCCATCCTCGAGGAAAAACCGGATCTTGTCCCCCGACCGAATGAAATACTCGTCGTCCAGCTGCTCCTCGGCAGTGGTGGAAAACACGCTGCGCACTTCCGCAGGATCGAACCGGTCCACGAGTTCCAGCGCCCGTTGCCGCAGAGCGGAACACGCGTTCGTGTCCGCGAAACCGCGGAGAATAATAACTCCGGTATCGGCAAACGCGCGTTTCATTGCCGCCGTCAGCTTGCCGTCAGGCGGGGCCTCGAACGTGGGTAGACGCGTATTCATGAATAACGCATAGAATCGGCAGATTTATTAGCTATAGTTGAGTGTAAATCACGATCCGGCCGTTACGGTATCGTTTCGTGCCTGAGAAATCATTACTTTGGGGATACTAAAAATGAACAACAATGCGTTCAGCGTAACCTTAGGGCTGTCTGTTTTGATTGCGCTCTTCTGGCCGCAGCCGACAACGGCACAGGAAGATACTCGGTTCGAGGAGATCACGGTCACCGCTACCAAGCGCGAGGAAAGCATATACGACGTGCCGATCGCCGTCAGCGCGTTCGAAGGCGACAAGCTTGCTGCGCAAGGCATCACGACGATCAACGACATTGGCAAGTTCGTGCCGAATATGAACGTCACGGCATTTTCGGCGGGCCACGTTTCGTCCATCAACGTCTTCATACGCGGCATCGGGATTCAGGACCATCTGATCGCCGTCGACCCGGGCGTGTCGGTATCCGTCGACGGCGTGTACCTGGGCCGGCAGGTCGGCCAGAACTGGAACCTGTCGAACATCGATCGGGTGGAGGTTCTGCGCGGACCGCAGGGAACGCTGTTCGGCCGCAATTCGATCGGGGGCGCCGTCAACCTCATTACGAAGACGCCCGGTGCTGAGCCGGGCGCCAAAGTCAGCATCGAAGCCGGCTCCCGCGGTCGCCTGAACGGTGACTTTTATGCGGATTGGAATCTGACCGATAATTCGGCCGTCTCATTTACGGGTGGATTCAAGAAGCGCGACGGAATCGGACATTTCATCAACCTGCCGAATTCGGGCGTCGAGGTTGGGGAAATGCAGGATGTCTTCGGCCGACTCACCTATCGCTACGCGCCCAGCGACGAGTTCTCGATCGTCATATCGGCCGATGCAAACGACGGGAAAGGCGGGCTGCGTCCGTATACGACCTTGATTGACGAGGCGCCGTTCGGCGATTTTTCATTAGCAACCGTATTCGGCTTTTCGAATGCCGACCTGCCAGCGGACCCGTACGACAACGCCACGCTGCAGGCCAACCAGACACGCGTTAGCCACAACGCATCAGGTATCTCTGTCACCGCCGACTGGGCCTTCAATGACGAGCTCTCCGGCAAGATCATCGCCAGTCAGCGGAGCTCCGAGTACAAAGCCGGGCTGGATGACGACAGTCTTCCGGCAGATATCTTTTCGTATCCCGAGATTGGCGACGCCGACCAGACGTCGATCGAGTTTCAGGTAAATGGCGACTTCGGCAGCTGGGATTTCGTCTCAGGGCTCTTCTATTTCGAAGAAGAGGGACGCAATTTCCAGAACGGCTATAACTTCGCGGGTTTCGGAGCAGCCGATTTCATCACCGAAGGCGAAATCACGAGCAAGGCAATATTCGGCAACTTCGGCTTCGATATCTCCGATAACCTCCGCGTGGCAGCGGGGCTTCGCTACACCGATGACGACAAGGATGCGTTCACGCAATGCTGCATCGGCGACGTAACCGGAAAGGCCAGCTTCGAGGAGCTCAGCTGGGATCTTTCTGCCAACTGGACGCTGCAGAACGGGATGCGTGTTTACGGCGCCATCCAGAGCGGTTACCAGTCGGGGCAATTCCCGGCACGTCCCTTCTGTCTTTTCAGCGACCCGAACTGCTTCGTGGCCACCGAAAACGTGACCGCGGTGAATTACGAAGTCGGTATCAAGGGCCAGGTTTCGGACTGGCTGCAGATGAGTGCCGCCGTTTTTTCGACCGATTACACCGATTTGCCCTACCAGGTCAGCGAATCGAGCGCCGGAGGGTTTTCAACCTTTGCGGTCGTCGTCGACCAGACTTCCACCGGCTTCGAATGGGAAAGCACGGCGTTTTTCAATGACAATTTCCTGCTCCACGCCACCCTCGGCTATATCGACGTCGACGTCGACCGTGATCCGGTGACCGGCGTCAAGGGCGTCGCGCCGTTGACGCCGGAACTCACGTATTCTCTCAGCCCGGAGGTGCGCGTGCCGCTCCAGGCAGGCGGCACGGTCACGTTCCGCGCCGACTATTCGTATCGCGATGACATGAACGGTGAACCAACAGACGATCCGACTCGATTCACGCAAATCGAGGATCGCAGCATCATCAATGCCAATATCGCGTATTTGGCGCCCGACGATAGCTGGTCAGTTGCGCTATACGGCAGAAACATCACCGATGAGCGATATACCAACGCGGCGCTCTACGTTCAGGACTACATATTGCGCATATTGAGCAATGACGCGAGCGAATTCGGCGTGACGTTTACGAAAAGCTTCTAGACGCCAGCAGCTCGAGCAAGACGGGGCCGGCTGCAGAGCCGGCCTTGCTCTTGTGCGAAACCTGCGCCGGCCCAATAATACGATGTCCGACAGAAGGCCTCACATGACAACAAGAATACGCTGCGTCGTGCCTTTGCTGCTGCTCGGCGTGGCGGCCTGTCAGCCATCGCAAAACGGAAATTCGGAACGGACATCGGCTAAGGCCAGCGCCGTAGATTTGATCGACCTGATCGTCGTTGGCGACTATATCGTCAGCATGGATGGCGCGTCGACCATTTACCAGAGCGGCGCGCTCGCAATCGACGACGGACTCATCGTCGCGATTGGGGATGCCGATGAGATCCGAAGCGACTACTCGGCAAACGGGACAATCGGTGGCGAGCATCGCGTAGTGCTGCCGGGACTCGTCAACGGGCACTCCCATGCAGCGATGACGCTGCTGCGCG
>JBFIQH010000225.1:0-4729 GCA_041609735.1 Woeseiaceae bacterium
ATCACGGCATTTGCGTCCAACCTGACCGACGAGAAATACCCGGAAGAAATCATTCCGGCGCCTGAATTCGGCGGGACGTTCGACCATCCGAATTCGCGCCGGCGCGTTGGCATCGAGGTTGGATTCCGTTTCTGATCCGATCGCCAAAGCCATCTGACCGTCCAGGTGTGAAGTCTCAATGCAAGCGTGACCCGTTCAGCTCTTTTCTCGAAGCCCGATCGAGGCGAGAGCAATTACAAAGGCAGCGGGATCAGAACCGAGGCTATACCCAGCGCACCGGCGACACCGAGGACGGCCAGTGCCGAGGCTCGGAAACGGAACAGCATCAATGCCGCGACGATCACGATAGCTACCGGTAGAAATCGCACCGACGAAAATACTGGCATCGGTATCGCCCCGCCGGCAATGGCAACCGATTCGACCGATGCGAACAATGCATGGATCGCGAACCAGGTTGCCAGGTTCGCGATGACGCCGACGACGGCTGCCGTGATTCCGGCCAGCGCGCTTGCAAGCACCACACTCCTCCGCAAGCGTTCGATAAACGGTGCACCGACGAAGATCCACAGGAAGCAGGGCACGAACGTCACCCAGGTCGTGAGCGTCGCGCCGAGGAAGGCGGCCAGCCATTGCGGCAGCGGGCCCGCATCCCGGTACGCTGCCATGAAACCCACGAACTGCGTCACCATGATCAGCGGGCCGGGTGTCGTTTCCGCCATCGCCAACCCGTCGAGCATTTCTCCCGGCTCGAGCCAGTGGAAGGTGGTTACCGCTTCCTGGCTCACGTAGGCGAGTACGGCATAGGCGCCGCCGAACGTAACGACAGCCATCTTGCTGAAAAACAGCGCGATGTCCGAGAATACGTTGCCATCGCCGAGCAACCCGACCAACAACACGACGGGCGTGAGCCACAGCAACGCGAACACCGTGCCAAGTCGAAAAATGCCACGCGCCTCGACGCGCTCCATATCGCCGCTATCGCGCGACCCCGGCGTGCCGGTCAAACTACTGCGCACCATTACGACACCGAGGACGGCGGCACCAGCGATCACGATCGGGAACGGCACGTGCCACACGAACATCGCTGCGAACGCCGCGACCGACAGCAGTGCGGAGGCGGGACTCTTTAATGATCGCGTTGCGATGCGCACCAGCGCATGCAGGACAATCGCAATCACGGCCGCCTTCAAGCCGATAAACAGGCCCTGCACGGCGGCGACGTCACCAACCGTGACGTAGAGGTAGCTCAAGCCGAGGATCGTCAGGAACCCCGGCAGGATAAACAGTGAGCCGGCGATCAATCCACCGCGCACGCGGTGCAGCAGCCAGCCCATGTAGGTGGCGAGTTGCTGTGCCTCCGGGCCCGGCAGCAACATGCAGAAGTTGAGCGCATGCAGGAACCGGTCTTCGCTGATCCAGCGCTTTTCGTCGACGAGAATGCGGTGCATCAGCGCGATTTGCCCCGCCGGGCCGCCGAAACTCAGTACACCGATCTTCGCAAACGTCCGGGTCGCTTCGCCGAGCGAAACCGCGGACATTACGAGGTCGCCTGGCTGAAGAACCGGTAAAAGTGCTCGAGCAGGTCGGTGCCGCGCGCGATCCGCTCCTCGTCGTCGGAGGTTGCCGCGACGATGCCGGCAACGAGACTTGCGAATCCGGCCGTCTCCGGCCGACCGAACTTGTCATCCTTCAGGTCGATGTCGTGCACGATTTGCCCAATGTTCTCGAGCGCGGGATCGTCGAGGCCGAACCGTTCGAGCAGCACTTCGAACGTGCAGAGATTACCGGCATGGGTGAACTCGGCGTCGAACATGTCGAAACGAATCTCGCGACCGGATTCCGGCCGGTAACCCTCGCCTTCGACGAACCGGAAGCGCGCTTCCGGATCCACGTGGCGCCGTATGAGCCAGGCGCATGCAATCCGGTCGACCTTGACGCCGCGGCGCGTCACCCAGGTGCGCGCCGAGTATTCGGCGGCGTCTTCCGTCGCCAGGCCGGCACCGCCGGTAGATTCCGTTGCCGTGGACTCCGTTCGTTGTGCCTGCAATTTTCTCATCGCGGCCTCCACAGCGTCGTGACTGTCCGCACCGAAAAAGTCGATCGATTCAATGTCCGCCAGGCGCTTGCGGCCGCGCGCGAGCAGCGGGCCGGGATCGTCGCCATCTGCCGTGGCGAGTTCGTCGGCGAGCGCCCGATAGTCGGCCGCCCGGGCCGCATTGAAAAGATCCTTCACCTGCCGGTCATTCATTCCGTCGATGACGCTCGCTTCGAGCACGACCGCATCGGCGCCGTTACCGATCAGTTCCTGCACCAGCCATGCGAAGTCCTCGCGCGACTGATCGCCGGCGGGCAGCACGTAGGCGGAAGGCTTCAGCGCGACGGCACCGATCGCCTGCAGCCGCCGCCAAACCTTGACCCGCAGAGACCCCTGCCCCTTCGGAAACTGGAACAGCAGGACCAGCCAGCAGGAATCGCCTGGGTGTTTATCACTCATCTGTTACAATTGCTCTAATATATGTAACAGGTGTATCATACGCACCGCAACCCGTGCCGACAAGCGGTACGAGGGCCCGGGGAACGACCGAGGCGGGTTCCGATGACGACGAGGCAGACGCTGGTGCTCGACAGGGCCCGAATCGCGGCGACGGTGTCGATGGCGGACTATGTGCTGGCCGTCGAGGAGGCGTTCCGGCGCCACGGGTCCGGTGGCATGCGGGTACCGGCCGTCGTGCACATCCCGGCCCAGGCCGGCGCGTTCCACGTCAAGTCGGCTGGCTACGACGGCGCGCCCGGTTACGTCGCTGTCAAGGTCAACGGCAACTTCCCTGACAATCCACGCACGCACGGATTGCCGACGATCCAGGGGGCGATCGTGCTTTGCGACGGCGCCAACGGTTCGCTGCTGGCGGTGATGGATTCGATCGAGGTGACCGCGATGCGCACGGCGGCGGCGACGGCGGTTGCCGCGAAATACCTCGCGCCGCAGGGCGTACATGTCGCGACGATCATCGGGTGTGGCGTCCAGGCGCGACCGCAGCTGCTTGCATTGCGGGAGGTACTGTCACTCGACACGGTGTACGCATTTGATATCGACGTCGATCAGCGCGATGCGTTCGTTGCGGAAATGCGTTCTGAACAAACGCTCGACGTTCGCCCGATCGACGAGATTGCAGTGGGAACTCGGGCAAGCCAGCTCATCGTGACGTGCACCTCGTCGAGGACCCCGTTTCTCGGACCATCGCACGTGCGTCCCGGAACGTTTATCGCCGCGGTCGGGGCCGACAACGACGACAAGCAGGAACTCGAACCGGCATTGCTGCGCGGAGCTCGCGTTGCCGTCGACGACCTCGCGCAGTGCGCAAAAATCGGCGAGCTGCATCATGCGCTCGATGCCGGCGTCATGACCGTTGACGATGTCTGTGCGGAACTCGGCGCGATTGTGGCGGGAGGCAAGAGACCGGAATTCGACCGCAACGATATTGTCGTTTTCGATTCGACAGGCTCGGCCATCCAGGACGTTGCCGCGGCGGGCATGATTTACGACCGCGCGCGTGCCGGCGGCTCCGGTTTTGCCATTGCCTTCGGTGGCCATGAACAGGGTGGCGACGAACCCGAATGACCTCGAAAAGTTGTTCGTTTCGAGGGCAAATGCACGCGACGTTGGATTTCGTTTCTGATCAGATATCAAAAACCGGCCGGTGCGGCCGAGCAGCGATAGCCGATCACGCATCGAGAGGTGTGTCCCAAGAAAGTTGTCAGGTTCATTTATTGGGCACTACGCGCGTCGGTCGGCGACCCGACACGCATTACGTAGTGCTGTGAGAAACTTGCTGTGCTGCCCAAGCAACTGTGCGTAGCGCAGCTCGCGGTTACCGCCTTTGGCACGCAAGACATCTCGCAAGGATCGCTTTTCGGCCAAGGACCACTTTGAGGGCGACGCTGCCGCGACTATCGGTGCGATCTTTGCGAGCCCGCGTCGTTCTGCCGCACTCCATCTGTCCAGGCTGCGGATACCGACATCTTTCGCCAACCTGGCAGCAACACTTATGGCAGCGGCTTGCCGGGTGCGCCCGCTCGCTTCACCCAGAATTTTGGTCGCCAGCATCGAACTGGTTGCCAGCCAACGCTCGTCGAACAGGTCGCTGCCTTTGGCACCGGGCAATGTCAGGTGCATATCGCAGCTCGCAAGTCGTCGCAACGTCTTGATGTCACTGCGATAGCTGCGGTCGGTGCGGATCTTCGCGAACTCCCGCAACGCCAGCCGGCGAACATCGCCAAGTATGGGTCGATAACCAAGGCGATAGTAAAACCAGAAGGCACCACTTCGCAGTGCCTCGTCGTTATCGGCGCCGACCTGGTACGGATTGGCGATAAAACGCGTACATCCTGTGAGCGCATGAAACACGCGCATCACCTGTACCCAAAGGAATGCCGCTTCGCTACCTCGATACTCATCAAAGATATTGACGCCTGTATTGATCTGCCGAAACAGGATGCTGGAACCACCGTAACCAATGGGCACGCCATTGCTGATGATCAGGAAACCCATGGTGGTTTCGAGCGGGTAGCGCTGGCGTTCGCGCAACCCGAACACGGCGACGAATACGCCTTCGCCGACATCCGCGAGGTAGCCCTCGTTCGGATTGGCGTGATTGAAGTGGATAGTCTCCCGATGTCGCACTGCCAGCGATGCCATTGCGACATCGATCAACTTCATGCCTTCACGGCG
>JBFIQH010000226.1:0-4725 GCA_041609735.1 Woeseiaceae bacterium
ACGGCTGCATGCTGGCGATGACGTCCTGGGCTGAAAACCGGCCCAGATCGTCCGGGTGAATGTGCTGGGCGTGCTCCATCCGAAAGCGCCGGTCGCGCGGCCCGTTGTCGCGCGCCACGTCGCGATAGATGTCCAGCAGCTCGCGGATCGCCCGGTCACCGATGGCGTGCACGGCGACGTGCAACCCGGCCGCATCAGCGTCGCCGACCCACTGACGCATATCGTCCAGCGTGTTGATCAGCATGCCGCGCTGATCGGGCGTGTCGGTAAAGGGCTCGAAGAACGCGGCCGTGTGCGAGCCGAGCGAGCCGTCCATGAAACCCTTGAGTCCGCCGGTGCGCAGCCATGCGTCGCCCGTGCCGCTGATCTCGACGTCGTCGGCGAGCCGCCGCCAGTCGGCGAGCGGCACGAACGCATAAACGCGCGTCAGCAACTCGTCGGCCGCGCGCAGCCGCCGATAGGCGGCGATCACCGTCCAGTCGGCGTCGGCATCGCCGAGGGACATGTCGTGCACGGTCGTGACGCCGTTCGCCGCGACGTGCCGCATCGCGGCGCGGACCTGGCGCTCGATGATGGCGTCGCCCGGCTTGGGCAGGTGCTGCGCGACAAGCCACATCGCATTGTCCTTGAGCACCCCGGTGGGCCGTCCGTCGGGGTCACGTACGATTTCGCCGCCGGCCACGTCAGGGGTATCCGCGTCGACGCCGGCCGCGTCGAGCGCGAGCGAATTGGCGAGCGCCATGTGCCCGTCAAGCCTCGTGACCCAGACGGGATTGTCGGGCGTCAGCTCGTCGATCCAGTCGCGGCGCGGCAGCTCGCCGCCCCAGTTTTCGTGGTCCCAGGTGCCGTTCTGTATCCACTCGCCCGCCTCGATGTCCGCCGCGAACTCCGCGATGCGGCGCGCGAACGCCTCGGGCGTCGCGGCGTCGCGCAATTGCACGGAAGAAAGGCTGTCGCCGCCGGTCGCAAAATGCACGTGTGCGTCGATGAAGCCGGGCAAGAGCATGTGGCCGGTCGCGACGATGAGCCGGGTCTCCGGCCCGACGAGGTCGGCGACATCGGCATTCGACCCGACCGCGGCGATGCGATCGTCGCGCACGGCGACCGCCTCGGCCCAGGCCTGTTCGGGGTCGGCGGTCCAGACGCGCGCGTCGGTGATGACGAGCGTCGCGAACTCGGGCGCCGGGCCGCCGCAGGCAGTGAGCGCGACGATGCAAAAGAGCGCCGCACCGAGCAGCCTGACCGCGCCGCTGTGCCGAACCGGCATCGTCAGGATCCGCGGGCGCCGGCTCACGCGGGTGGTCTTGCCGTCGCCCGCAGCTTCCGGCCGAGCAAGCTTCCCGTCCAGGCGGCTGCGACGATACCGACGACGGCCGACACCGAGAACCACAGCGGGTGAGGAATCATGATCAGGTTCGAGACCGTCGCCACGAGCATGAGCACTCCGACGACGAGCGCGAAGAGGACGGGCTTCGTGCGCCCGATCAGGCACGCAACGAGCACGCCGTCGAAGGTGGCGACGACGTAGCCGGCGAGGACCAGCACGAGGGCGCCGATCGGGACCGACGCCACGTACGCGCGCATCGCCGCGCTGTCCTGCAGGTCGAGGTCTCCGGGCGGTGGAAATACGAAGTGACTGAACCACTGGAACAGCATGACCGTAATGACGGCGACGGCGATCCCGACAACGGCTCCCAGAACATCGCGCAGCATCCGATTCTCCCGTTTCAATTCTCGTTGCGACCGGCGAGCGCGGCCTTGATCCTCGCGGCGAGCGCCGTCGCCTCTTTCCTGACGCGCGCAGTGTCGATCGTCTCGATGACGTGCTCGCGCACGAGCAGCCTGCCGTCGACGACGACGGACGCCACGTCATGCTCGTCCGTCACGTAGACGAGGTGTGACACGACGTCGAACGTCGGCACGTGATGCACATCGTCGAACGCGACCTGGATGATATCGGCGCGCTTGCCGACTTCGAGCGATCCGGTTATGTCGCCGAGGCCGATCGCCGTCGCGCCACCGATCGTGGCCATCGACAACACCGTCGTCGCCGGCAGCACCTCGGGGTTCATCTGCTCGACCTTCTGCAGGAACGATGCCAGCCTCATTTCTTCCCACATGTCGAGATCGTTGTTGCTGGCGGCGCCGTCGGTGCCGAGGCCGACGTGCACGCCGGCGGCCAGCATGTCGGCGACCGGTGAAATTCCGGATGCAATCTTCATATTGGATGTCGGATTGTGAATGACGCCGACCTTGCGGCTGACGAGGATCGGAATTTCCTGCTCGGTCGGCCAGACGACGTGCGCAGCAATCGTCGGCCCTTCGAAAAAACCGATCGACTCGAACAGCTCGATGCTGGTCATGCCGTAGGTATCCTTCGAGTACTGCACCTCGAACGGGCTTTCGGACAGGTGGATGCTGATCGGCACACCGTGCTCGAGTGCCGCCGCGCGCGTTGCCGCCAGCTGCTCCGCATTCAGGGTGTAGTTTGCGTGCGGCCCGAATATGGGCGTGATCCTCGAATTGCGGCCCTTCCAGCGTTCGATGAAGGCAACGCCTTTCTCGATCGAGTCGTCCGCTCCCTCGGCATCCGGGCTGCGCTGGTCGATGACGGTGGCCGAAATCAGTGCACGCATCCCGCAGGCGTCGACGACCTCGGCAATCGTATCGGGGTAGTAATACATGTCGACGAAGGTCGTCGTGCCGCCGCGGATCATTTCCCAGCACGCGAGCTCGGTGCCGATGCGCACGAACTCGGCGTCGACGAACTGCACTTCGGCAGGGAAAATATAGTTGTTCAGCCAGTCCATCAGCGCGAGGTCGTCCGCGACGCCCCGCAGCAGCGTCATCGCTGCATGCGAGTGCCCGTTGACGAGGCCGGGCATGACGACGCGGTTGCCGCCATCGATCGTATGTCGTGCCGTGTACTTCTCGTGAATTTCGCCGGCCTTGCCGATTGCGATGATGATGCCGTCATCGACGGCGACAGCGCCATCGGTGACGATCGTGAGATCGGCGTCCATCGTGACAACGTGGTCGCCGGCGACAATGAGGTCGATCGCGCCAGACGAATCACTCCGAGCAGTGTCCGAAGGCGCTTGCCGCTCGCTGCAGCCGAATGCGCCAAAGAGTAGAAAAAGGTAAATAAAACAGTATCTTATAATTATCATTGACTGTCCTTGTGGCGCCGATTGTACCATCGGACGGCGGTGATTTTCGGGCAAAAAAAGAGCCGGTCAATGACCGGCTCTTTGCGGGCTTACGCCGTTATCGTGTCAGAAGGATTTGCGCAGGCGAATGCCGAATTCGCTGGCATCGTTCGACAGTATACGCAGCACGTAGTCGCCGGTGTTCAGGCGCGCGTTGTCGTAACGCTCGTCGGTCGCGTTGCGGCCGTAAAGACCCACGGTAAACGTCTCGTCCGGCGAGTGGTAAGCGAAGTCGAAATTGACGATGTCGCGGCTGTCGATGCGCGTGAATCGTGCCGGGTCCGACGTCGGCTCACCGAACATGTCGTCACGGTACGAGTAGTCGGCCCGGAATACGAGTTCACCACCACCGGACAGCGGCACGTGCAGTTCCGGGCTGATCGATGCCGTCAGCTCGGGCGTCAGCGGAGCGACGACCGGGTTCGATGCGCTGTTGCCGTCCACCTCGACGTCGATGTAACCGAGCGATGCGCTGAACAGGAAGTGCTCGGTCAGGTACAGCGTGTTTTCCCATTCGAAGCCGAACGAGTCCTGGTCGACGATCAGGTTGACGGTGTTGAAGCCATTACCGGTCGTCTGGCTGACCTGGTAGGGCAGGTCCGAGTACTGCGTAAAGAACAGCGCCGCACTCATCTGGAAACCGCTGCGCGGTTGGCCTTTGATGCCGACTTCGTAATTGACGGCGGTGATGTTGTCGCTGGCGACGAAGCAGTCCGGGTCGCCGAACAGGCAGAACGGCCGCGCCGGGAACTGCCCCGACTGGTAGCCGCTCTGGATCGTGCCGTAGACGTTCATGCCGTTATTCATCGTGTAGTTTGCAGACAGTTCCGCGCTAATCTCGTCGAAGCTTCGCGATGCTGTCACGAGGCCGATGCCGACGTCCGTTTCCGCGTCCTTCTCGTCGTCCGTGAAACGCAGGCCGCCGGAAATACGCAGCTGGTCGGAGACGTTGTAGCCGACATTGCCGAACAGCGCGATGCTGGTTACTTCCTGGGCGAGGTAGAAGTCGAATGGTCCGGAACTGTTGAACGTGTAGCCGTCCTGGAAGTTCGAGCCTTCCTCGTTGAAGTAGTAGAAGCCGGAGACGAAGTCCCAGTCAACGTAGTTGCCGCTCAGCTGGATCTCGATCGACGTCTGGTCGGCTTCACCGGTTTCCGGGAACGACAGGAAGTCTTCGAATACGCTGTCGTCGTCGAGGCCTGCCTTGTAATCGGACTGGCGCTGGCTGACGATGACGCGGCTGTTCAGCGTGTCGGAGATGTCCCAGTCGAGCGTCAGCGACAGGCCAGTCGCCTCGTTGGCGACCAGCGTCTGGCTGGCCTGGCCGGTGTTGTTGTCGTATGGGTCGGATGCAACGTCCGAATTGCGTATGTCGTTATCGTAGACGGCGCCGTTGGCATTGCCCGGACCCTCGCAGACGGTCGGGTCCGGCTCGGTCGCGCGACACTCTGCACCGAGCTCGTCGATCAACGTCGTATACGGGCGCAGTCCGCCTTCACCGTCGTTCGCATCGGCA
>JBFIQH010000227.1:0-4691 GCA_041609735.1 Woeseiaceae bacterium
ACAGGTCGATCCATACGAGATTGATTTCGATCGTCGTCACCACGACGGCGATGGTGTTCATGCGCTTTCATTCGGCACTTGGCGGCACCATCCAGCCGAACACGTCCGAAATGCGCGGTATTTCGAGTCGTTCGTAGAACGACACCGCCTGCGGGGCGGAGATCAGGAAAAACGCGCACTCATCGCCCGCCTGGCGGCGGCTTTCGGCGATCAGTTGGCGGCCGATGCCGCGGCCCTGATAGGCTGTGTCGACGGCGATGTCGCTCAGGTAGCAGCAGTAGGCGAAGTCCGTGATGCTGCGCGCCACGCCAACCAGGGCGTTGCCGCGCCGCGCATCTCGCGCCGTGATCGTCAGGTCTGCGCCCTGCAACATGCGCTGCACGCGGTCGACGTCCCGGACCGGACGTCGCGCCGCGAGTCCGGAGCGGTTGAGCACGTCGATGAACTCGTCGGCGGTCAGGTCGGTTTCTTTGGCAAAAACGACAGTCATGACATGATTCTCCCCGATTTACCCGACGCACAGCGGCTCGCATTGTTCATCGTCACGTCGCTCGTCGTGCTGGTCACGCCGGGCCCGGCCGTTTTTTACATCGTAGCGCGAAGCATCGGCGAAGGCTTGAGAACCGGCGTTGCATCGGCCGTCGGCATGACGCTCGGCGGCCTGTTTCACCTCGGGCTGGTCCTGGCCGGATTTGCGGCGATCGTCATCGACAATCCCGGCGTCCGCGATGCGCTGCAGCTGGCCGGGTCGCTTTTTCTCGTTTACCTGGGAGTCAGCCGGTTTCATGAACATTCGCTGCAGGAAGCGCCGAACGCTGCGAGTCGGGGAGACAGGCCGCGGATCCGTTCTCGATCCGCGGTGATCGACGCCGCGATCGTCAACGTCCTCAACCCCAAGGCCATCATCTTCCTGTTCGCGTTCCTGCCGCAATTCGCGCTCGGCGATACGGGAGAGGCGCTGCAAGGGCAACTACTTGTCTACGGAGTCGTATTCATCAGCCTTGGCCTGACGACCGATGTGGCATTCGCGTTCGCCGCGTCCGGCGTTCGCCGCGCGTTCATCGCGAAACCGGGGCGTATGCGCGCCGTGCAGCGAGTTTCCGGAATCTTCCTCGCATCGCTCGGCCTGGTAGGCGTCCTGCGGTTAATCGCGTAAACCGTGTCGGAAAATGGGCACATTTTTCATCGAGTGGAGAGCGAACGACGAGGAAGGTCCTCGTTTCCTGCGTTGCGACCCCATCGATGTTCGACGGTGAACAAAGCCGTCGGCTCGGTCTTTTGGCTATAATTCGTCGTTCAGAGCGGGGCGCACGCGTGAAGGCTTTTTTCAGGGAACTCAAAGACCGCAAGGTCATCCGGGTCGCCGTCGTGTACCTGGTGGCGGGCTGGCTGATCATGCAGGTGGCGGACGTGATGTTCCCGGCGCTCGGTCTTCCGGAGTGGTCCATCAAACTGGTCGCGGCGCTGTTGATCCTCGGCTTCCCGCTCGCGCTGATTCTGAGCTGGGCCTACGAGATCGGCCGCCACGGGATTCGGCGCGAGGCGGCCGCCGCCAGCCTGACGACGCCGGACGCGACAATGAACGATGCGCATCCGCGAGAGAGCGACGAGAAGACGGTGGCCGTGTTGCCGTTTCTCGACATGAGCCCCGGCCGGGACCAGGAATATTTCTCTGACGGCCTGACCGAGGAATTGCTGAATGCGCTGACCCAGTTGCCGGAGCTGCGCGTGTCGTCGCGCACTTCGTGCTTCGCGTTCAAGGGAACGCCCGCGGACATCCCGACGGTAGCGGAAAAACTGGGCGTGACTTTCGTCGTGGAGGGAAGCGTCCGCAAGGCCGATGAGCGCCTGCGTATCACGGCGCAGCTGATCGATGCAGCCTCCGACACGCATCTCTGGTCGAAGACCTACGATCGGGACCTCGACGACATTTTCGTCATACAGGATGACATTGCGCGGCAGATTGCTGCTGCACTCCAGGTGACGCTGTTGCCGAAGGCGCTGCCGGCCGCGTCGACCGACAATGTCGAGGCTTTCGAGTACTACCTGCGCGGCCGCAACCTGTTCAACCGCCTGGGCCGCCGAAACTATCGCCGCGCGATCGACATGTTCCGGCAGGCAACGCGTCTCGACCCGGACTTCGCACGCGCCTGGGCGGGGCTCGCGCTCGCACAGGCCTGTCTCGCGAAGCATTTCTCGACCAGCCCGGAGGACATGGACGCCGCCGACGAGGCCAGCAGCCGGGCCATCGCACTCGGGCCCGGGATCGCGGAATGCTACACCGCGCGCATCATGGTGCTCGGTGTAAGCGATCGTTTCGAGGAGGCCGAGGCCGTGTTCCAGAAGGCCGTGGAACTGGACCCGGCGAATTTCGAGGCGTATCACCAGTTCGGCCGGTTGAGGTACAAGCAGGGTGACTTGCGCCAGGCACTGGTGATGTTCGAACGGGCGCGCGCCATCGACCCCGATGATTTTCAGACACCGATCATCAGCGTCCATATCTACGTGGCCCTGGGGGAGCACGACAAGGCACTGGATGCCGCCCGCGCCGGCATCGCGGCCGTGGATGCACATCTCGAACAGCACCCGGACAATGCGCGTGCGTACGGGCTCGGCGCGAATGCACTCATCCACCTCGGCGACAAGCACAAGGCGATGCAGTACGTCGAAGCGGCTGTCCGTCTCGACCCGGATTCCGAGGATACGCAGTACAACAGCGCATGCGTGTTCGTGCATGCCGGGGAGGTCGAAAAAGCACTGGACTGCCTCGAGCGCGGCCTTCATGACCCGGACTGGATGGACAACGACCCGGATCTCGAGCCATTGCGCGATCACCCGCGCTTCAAGGCCATGATGAAAGACTTGCGGCGCAAGCGGCTAGCCGAAACGCGGAATCGCAGCACGGTACGCGGATGATCGCGCGTTCCGGTCGATAATAACGAAATATCGCTGCGGCCGAGACATGTCTGCAACCGGCACGCGACGCGTGCCGCCCGACCTCGCTCGTGCCGCGGGCGACCGGCATCGGGGAAGCATGCGCGACGAACCGGAACGGCATCCGGCGAGTGCATAATCGGGATAGGGCCTTTCAAACCGAGGCGACAAGAATGACAAGAACGAAAGGGCTTTACGCCGCCATCGCAACCGCCGCACTCCTTTATCAGAGTCCGGGTCTCGCGCAGCAAGCCGAAAACCCCGCCCTCTACCTTTCCGTCGACTGCGTGAAGTCGACGAGCCCCGACTACCTGCGGCTCGGGAAAGAAACCTGGCTGCCCGTGCACGAGGAACTCGTGAACAGGGGAAGCGAAAACAGCTGGGCATTGTATTCGGTCCTGTTCGGCGATCGTTCGCGGTGCGATTACTACGAGGTAACGACGTATCTCGGCGAGCGGCAGCTGAATGCCGTGCCGCGACTCGATGAGGCATTCGAGGCCGCCCACGACGATGTGGATCTGGCGGAGGCGATGACACGTACGAGATCATCGCGCCAGCGCGTCGCCACCGAGCTCTGGATGCAGGTGGACAGCACCGGGTTCGGGGCGCACAAGTTCGTCGACGTCAACCTGATGTACGCCGAGGACCCGGACGACTACGAACGCATGGAGTCGCGCGTGTTCAAGGCGGGGCACCAGGCGCTCGTCGATGGCGGCCACCGGGCGGGCTGGGCCGTGTATCAGCTTATCTCGCCGCTCGGCACATCGATTCCATACAACTACGTCACCGTGGATTTCCTCACCCACCTTGGTCCGGTGCCGATGGCCGAAGCCATGCTCGCCGCGCACCCGGATCGCGATCTCGACGCGATGCACGACCTGCTCGAGCGGCGCGAACAGGTTCTAACCGAGACGTGGGCGCTCGTCGTGGCCACCGGGCCGGTGCCCACAGAGCGCGACGGTCAATAGCTCAGTCCGAAACCGTAATCGAACAAAGGGTCGTAGTCGTCGTCGCCGACGTTGATCGGGATCTGGCTCGCATCGCGCGGCCACGAGAAGCTCAGCTTGCCGCCGAAGTCGTAGTCGCCGAACAGCACCTCGGCAATGCCCCGCCCCTCGGAGCCGGGCAGCCACGCCGCGACGAACGCGGCCGACAGCCCGATCTGTTCATTGACGATGAGCGGCCGGCCCGAGATCAGTACGGTGACGACCCTGACGCCCGCATCGCTGTACGCGGCGATGAGGTCGCGCTGCTCGCGGGACAATACGAGTTCGGCGGCCTTCCGGTCGCCGAAGCCCTCGGCATACGGCGTCTCGCCGACGACGATGACGGCGACATCCGCGTCGTCGCGCACGCCGGATTCGCCGGCATCGATCACGTTGTCATCGCCGATCACGCTGCGAATGCCGTCGATGATGCTCGTCGCGCCCGCGATTTCGCGCGCGGGATTGTCGAACAGGTCGCGGTGGGCGCCCTGCCATTTCTTGGTCCAGCCGCCGCTCTGGTACGCGACGTTGTCGGCGTGCGAGCCGGCGACGACGATCTTCCGGTCCTTGGCTAGCGGCAGGATGCCGTCGTTCTTCAACAACACGAGCGACTCGCGCACGGCCTGCCGCGCGATGTCGCGATGCGCGCGCGACCCCATCGTGTCGGCGCAGGCGGGCGAGCTGAAGGGCCTGTCGAACAGGCCCAGCCGGATTTTCATCCTGAGGATGCGCGTCACCGCATCGTCGACTCTGGCCATCGGCACCTCACCC
>JBFIQH010000228.1:0-4674 GCA_041609735.1 Woeseiaceae bacterium
AACAAACCCTATCGCGTCCTGAGCCAGTTTAGCGACGATGATGGCCGCAAGGGATTGTCGGAGTACGTGACGCATCGTGAGGTCTACCCGGCCGGGCGTCTCGACTACGACAGCGAAGGCCTGCTGCTGCTCACCGACGACGGACGGCTGCAGGCGCGCATCAGCCAGCCAAGATCCAAGATTGCCAAGACCTACTGGGCGCAGGTCGAGGGCGCGCCGACGACGGCACAGCTCGGGAAGCTGGAAATCGGGGTCAAGCTGAAGGACGGCCCGGCCCGTGCGCTCAAGGCCACGCTGATCGACGAGCCTGCCGGCCTGTGGCCGCGCGACCCGCCGATCCGTTACCGCAAGAACGTCCCGGACTGCTGGATCGAAATCACGCTGACGGAGGGCCGCAACCGGCAGGTGCGGCGCATGACGGCTGCCGTCGGGTTGCCGACGTTGCGGCTGGTACGTGTTGCCGTTGGGCCTTGGTCTATCGAGGGCATCTCGCCAGGCGAGTCCCGAGAGTTCACTAACTCGATGGCCTGGAAGTCTCTCTAACCGAACTCGATTGCTCAGTCGTGCTTCAGTCCCGCGATACGCATCGCGACTTCCATCGCCTGCTCGTAGTTCAGGCGCGGATCTACCGTGGACTTATAGGCGCGGGCAAGATCGCCGTCGGTCAGTCCGCGTGCACCGCCAGTGCACTCGGTCACGTTCTCGCCGGTCAGTTCGAGGTGCACGCCGCCAAGGTAGCTGCCCATGGACTGGTGCACGCGGAATGCCGACTCGAGTTCTTTCACGATGTTGTCGAAACGGCGCGTCTTCGTGCCGTCGGCGGTGCTCTCGGTGTTGCCGTGCATCGGGTCGCACACCCACAGCACCGGCGAGCCGGTTTCCTTGACCGCCGTGATCAGGTCCGGCAGGTGTGACTCGATGTTCTTTGCCCCGAAGCGGTGAATCAGCGTCAGTCGCCCGGGTTCGTTGTTCGGGTTCAGAATCCGTATCAGGTCCTGGATCCACTCACGCGTCATGCCGGGGCCGACCTTGATCCCCATCGGATTCGCGATGCCGCGGAAGTATTCGACATGGGCGCCGTCGATCTGCGCCGTGCGCATGCCGATCCACGGGAAATGCGTCGTCAGGTTGAACCAGCGGCCGGCGCCCCTCTTGCCGCGGCGCTCGAGAAAGCGAGTCTGCGACTGCTCGTACAAGAGGTGCAGACCCTCATGCGCGGCAAAAATTTCCGCCTTCTGCGCGCGATGCACCTCGCGGCCGAGAATCGTTTCGAGGAAGTCCAGCGAGTTCGAGATCGACTCGACGATCTTGTGATAGTCGTCGGCGGTCGGCGAGTGCCCGACCCAGTCGAGGTCCCAGTATTCCGGATGATGCAGGTCCGCAAAGCCGCCGTCGACGAGCGAGCGCACGAAATTGAGCGTCAGCGCGGCGCGTTCGTAGCCGCGCAGGATCAGGTGCGGCTCCGGAATGCGGTCTTGGTCCGTAAACGCGCTACGATTGACGAGGTCTCCGCGAAAACTCGGCAACGTCTTGCCGTCGCGGGTTTCGGTGTCCGCCGAGCGCGGCTTGGCGTACTGGCCCGCCATGCGTCCGATGCGGATGACGGGCTTCTTCATGCCGTACAGCATGACGAGGCTCATCTGCAGCAATATCTTCAGTTTCGCAACGATGTTCTCGGATGTGCACTCGTCAAAGGTCTCGGCACAATCGCCGCCCTGCAGGACGAACGCATCGCCGCGCTGGGCCATGGCAATGTGGTCACGCAGCGCATCCACCTCCCACGAGGTCACGATCGGCGGCAGGCGGCTCAATTCGGCCACGGTGCGGTCCAAGTCCGCCTTGTCGGGATAGGTCGGCTGCTGCGACGCCGGCAGGCTCTGCCAGCTCGCCGGGTGCCAATCTGTACTCGGAATCGTTCGACTCACGGTTTTTTCCGGTCAATTTCGACGAAAAGGCGCGTCAATGCGCGCCTCACCAGCGTCGGACTATGCCACCTTCTCCGTTGAAAAGCCAAAAGTTTCTCATGCAATCAACAGCTTATAAAGGCTTCTTGAATATCAAATAAAGGCTCGAAGCTAACTTCCGTAAGGTCTTTTTTTTTCCCGGAATTTTGGCACAATGCCCGCCACTTCAATCCGCCGTTCAACGGCGGTTTTTTGGTTCCAGCGAACCTGCCCTTAGGACAATTTATGAACGATATCCTGGTGCTCGGAGCCGGCAAGATCGGTGCCCTCGTTTCCGGATTACTGGCGAGCTGCGGTGATTATCGCGTTCAGCTCGCGGACGCCCGTGACGGCGCGGCGGCGGAAGTCGCCGATGCCCATGGCGTGGACAACATCGCCCCATTCGTACTCGACGCCGCGAACAAGGACGCGCTCGCCGCACACGTGAAGAAACACAAGCCGACTGCTGTCGTTTCCGGCCTGCCCTACTTCTGCAACGTCACCGTCGCCGAGGTGGCGCGAGAAGCGGACCTGCACTACTTCGATCTCACCGAAGACGTCGAGGTCACGGCGGCCGTTCGCAAGATTGCCGATGGCTCTGCAAAGGTCTTCGCGCCACAGTGCGGCCTGGCGCCGGGATTCATCAGCATCGCGGCAAACGAACTCATCAAGCATTTCGATTCGCTGAAGTCGGTCAAGCTACGCGTCGGCGCGTTGCCGCAGCACCCGAACAACGTGCTGAAGTACTCGCTGACGTGGTCGACCGACGGCGTCATCAATGAGTACGGCAACCTCTGCAACGCGATCGTCAACGGCGAAGAAGTCGACGTACTGCCGCTCGAAGGCCTGGAGGAAATCGAAATCGATGGCCGGCGCTACGAAGCGTTCAACACGTCCGGCGGCCTCGGTTCGCTTGCCGAGACGTACGGCAGCCAGGTAACGACCATGGACTACAAGACCATTCGCTACCCCGGCCATTGCGAACAGATGCGGCTGCTGATGAACGGGTTGAAGTTGAACGACGACCGGGAAACGCTAAAGCGCATTCTCGAAAATTCCGTACCGCAAACTTTGCAGGACGTTGTCATTATTTACGCTGCAGTCACCGGCCACCAGGACGGCGAATTCCGCGAGGAAAATTACGTCAACCGCGTATACCCGCAGGTTGTCGCCGGGCGCCTGTGGTCCGCGATCCAGATCACGACCGCTGCCGGCATCTGCAGCGTCATTGATCTCGTCATGAGCAATCCCGAGCGATACTCCGGGTTCGTTGCGCAGGAACAGTTCGCACTGGGCGATATCCTCAGCAACCGCTTTGGCAAACATTACGCGCATGGCGGCTCGAATCGCGAATCGGCCGAGCTCGTGGCTCGCGGCAGTACCGGCCACCAGCGCAAGCGCGCAGGAGGAAAAGCATGAAATCGATACTCGACTCGCTCGGCCTGGACGCCGTCAACCCCGGCACCTGGCTCGGCGGCGACAGCCGCACAGATAAGTCCGGACAACTGATCGAATCGTTCAACCCGGCGACTGGGGAGTTGATCGCGAGCGTGCGCTCGACGACCACGTCGGAGTACGACGACGTCGTCACCGCGGCGCGCGAATCGTTTCTCGAGTGGCGCAAAATTCCGGCTCCGGTGCGCGGCAACGCCGTGCGCCTGATCGGCAATGCGCTTCGCGACAACCTCGACGCACTCGGCAGTCTCGTCACGCTCGAAAATGGCAAGATCAAGGCCGAGGGCGTCGGCGAGGTGCAGGAGATGATCGATATCGCCGACTTCGCCGTCGGCCAGTCGCGCATGCTGTATGGCAAGACAATGCACTCCGAGCGCCCGCAGCACCGCATGTATGAGCAGTATCACCCGCTCGGCATTGTCGGCACGATTTCGGCGTTCAACTTCCCGGTTGCCGTTTATTCGTGGAATGCGTTCATCGCTGCCATCTGCGGAAACGTCAACATCTGGAAGCCGTCGCCGAAGACACCGCTGTGCGCGGTCGCCGTGCAAAAGATCGTCAACAGTGCGCTCGCCGACGAAGGGCTACCGACTGCCTTTTACCTGATCAACGACGGCACGAACGAACTGGCGCAGCAGTTTGTCGACGACACGCGCATCGACCTCCTGTCCTTCACCGGGTCCTGCGCCGTTGGCAAACACGTCGGCGCCCGTGTTGCCGACCGGATGGGCAAGTCGTTGCTCGAACTTGGCGGCAACAACGCGATCATCGTCGATGAGCACGCCAACCTCGAGCTGGCGGTTCCGGCGATCGTGTTCGGTTCGGTCGGCACGGCCGGCCAGCGCTGCACGTCCACGCGTCGCGTGATTTGCCACACGTCGCGCTTTAACGAACTCAAGGCGGCGCTGGTCAACGCCTACAAGCAGGTTCGGATCGGCGATCCACTTGACCCGAAGACGCTGATGGGCCCCGTCATCGATCCGTCATCGATCGATCGTGTCGAGGCCGCGATGCAAGCCGTAAAAAAGGCTGGCGGTGAAGTGCTGTGCGGCGGCGAACGCATGGACGGACCTGGCAATTTCATGACGCCCGCCATCGCTGTCGCAAAAAACGACTGGGAGATCGTGCAAACCGAAACTTTCGGGCCGATCCTGTACCTGATCGAGTACGACACGCTCGACCAAGCGATCGCAATGCAGAACGGCGTGGTACAGGGACTGTCGTCGGCGATCTTCACGGACAACCTGCAGAACGCCGAATACTTCCTGTCGCACGG
>JBFIQH010000229.1:0-4589 GCA_041609735.1 Woeseiaceae bacterium
GAGATCGATCGCTGCAGCGACATTGGCGACAACGACGATGCGCGAGTGCTGTATCGCTTCAGCCGCGATGTTGCGGCGTTCGAGCCGTGCGAGCTGGCTCTCGATTTCCCGCTGCACCGCCACCGCAAGGTCGTTGCTGTCGGTCAGTAACAGTACCTGCGAATCCGGGCCATGTTCGGCCTGCGACAACAGGTCGGCGGCGACAAACGCGGCGTTGGCCGCGGCGTCGGCAATGACAAGCACTTCGGACGGTCCTGCCGGCATATCGATCGCAGCGCCGTCGGCGTCGGCGCTGACGAGCGTTTTTGCCGCCGTCACCCAGGCATTTCCCGGGCCGAAGATCTTGTTGACCTTCGGAATCGTCGTCGTGCCATAGGCCATCGCGGCAATGGCCTGGGCGCCCCCCAGCTTGTAAATATTTCTCACGCCGGCACGTGATGCGGCGGCGATGACTGCCGTATCGGCGCTGCCGTCGGCGCGCGGCGGCGTGCACAGGATCCGGGTCGGGCACGCTGCGATGTCGGCGGGGACCGCCAGCATGATGGCCGCAGAGGGCAGGGGCGCCGTCCCCGCAGGGACGTAGAGACCGACCGCGTCGATCGGGTGTGAGATTCGCTCGCAGCGAACCCCGGGCGTCGTTTCCATCGCCAGCGGGGCGGCCAGCTGCGCCTCGTGAAACTTACGGACGTTCGAGATGGCCGTATCGATGGCATCCAGTTGATCGGCGCTCAGCGCGCTGCAGGCCGCCTCGATCTCGTCACCGCTGACGGCGAAGTTCTCGAGGTCGACGCCGTCCAGTTGCCGCGTCAGCTGACGCAGCGCGGTATCGCCGTCGGCCCGGACGCGTTGCACGATTTCGGCAACCGACTGCCGCAAGCGTTCGTCGCCCACAGCCGCCGGCCGCGCAAGCAGCCTGGCGCGCTCGGTCGCATCGATGTCTGACCAGGTGACTATTCCGATCATTGCAGACCTACGCCAGCATCTTTTCGACAGGCAGCACGAGTAACGAGCTCGCACCTGCAGCTTTCAGGTTCTCGAGTGTCTCCCAGAACACGTTTTCACGGCATACCGCGTGAATGGCGACCCTGTCGGGGCTGCCTTCCAGCGGGATTACCGTCGGCGTCTCAGACCCGGGCAGCAGGCGGCGGATCTCGGCAAGCGCCGCGCGCGGCGCGTGCAGCATGATGTATTTGCTCTCCCGCACCTGCAGCACGCCGTCGAGACGCTGCAGGATCTTGTCGACGAGCGCCTGTTTGCTCGCCGCCAGCGGGGCCTCGGTCTGGATGATGACAGCTTCGCTCTCCAGCAGGACGTCGAGCTCTGCAAGCCCGTTGGCCGATAGCGTGCCGCCGGTCGAGACGAGGTCGCAGATGTATTCGGCTTTGCCGAGGCGCGGCGCGATTTCGACCGCACCGCTTAAGTAGACGATCTCGGCATCGACGCCGTTCTGTTCCAGAAAATGTCTCAAAATAGACACATAACTCGTTGCAATTCTTGAGTTTTCGAGTGTCTTTGGCCCCCGGTAATCGACCCCCTCGGGACCGGCAAGGGACAGGCGGCAATGACCGAAATCGAGCTCGAAGACCTGCTTGAATTGCGCCTTGCGACCACCGTTCAGGTACTTGTGGCGTTTTTCCTCGACGACGTTGAGGCCGCAGATCCCGAGGTCGCAGATGTCATCGGCCACCAGTGCCGGTATGTCGTCGTCACGGACGAGCAACAGGTCGACGGGCATATTCTCGCCGAAGCAAAACAGCTGGTCCTTGCTCTGCGTGAACTTGAGGCCACAGCGCTCCAGCAGGTGCAGCGAGTGATCGGTCAGGCGACCGGATTTTTGCACCGCAACTTTTATGCGCTGCTCGGAGTTGTCCATCGGTGCTTTCCTAGTGAGTGCGACGGCCGGGAGTGGTTGTTCGTTCGATGGCGACCTGGTAGCCGCCGAAGCCATCGGTCAGGAATCGGGCAACGCGGCCGATCGTCGTCACGCTGACGCCGGTCAGGTCGTGAATCTTGCGATAGGGCAGGTCCTGCTGCAGGTAGCGGACGACCTGCCAGCGGTCGACCAGCGCCTGCAGCTCGGCCGGCGTGCACAGATCCTTGAAGAAGTCGCGACATTCGCTGATGGACTGCAGGCTGTTGACGGCCTCGAATAGCTCGGCCTCGGCTTTGAGCTGGCGCCGGCCTGAATCGTTGCGATTGGGTTTCAAGGGTTAATCCTGTTGCGTACTAATGTATTAATGCGTTAATACGCTAATACACTTGGCATTCTAAGGCAAGCGAAATCTTGTGACACTCGGTAACCCGTCACAGGAATATTGCTCATCCCGGGCAGTAACGTAAGTAACTATTTTCTGTCACAAAATTTGTCGCTCGGGGTTGACGGCAATGCAAATCGAACCTAATCTGCAGGCGTACTCATCGAGACCGGCTGAGGGAAAGGCCCAGTGACGCCGGGGCAACCAGCAGAGCTAACCACTCTGAAAAGGTGCCAACTCCTGCGGAAGCGCCAGCTTTCGAAAGATGAGGGATTGTGTAAAACGCGCCGCGGCGCCAAGGTCACAATACCCATCCCTTGCGGTCCCGCAGGGTTTCGATGAAGACACCGAACATCGGAACTGTGGAGACCGACAACATGAGTTCGTCAAGCTGTAAGGCCGCCGGCGCCGCGACACGAGCGGTGCGCGCATCAATCGAATCCGATACCCAGCACGGTGCTGTCGTACCGCCGCTGCATCTGTCATCCAATTATGCCTTCGCCGGCTTCGGCGAAAAGCGCCAGTACGACTACACGCGCTCGGGTAATCCGACGCGCGATGCCCTCGGCGATGCGTTGGCGGATCTCGAAGGTGGCGCCGGTACCGTTGTCACGTCGTCCGGGATGGCTGCGCTAAACGTGCTCGCGCAGCTGCTGCAGCCGGGCGATTTGCTTGTCGCTCCCCACGACTGCTATGGCGGCACCTACCGGCTCTACGAGGCGTTGGCGAAAAAGAATCATTTCGAGGTCGCATTCGTCGACCAGACCGACGATGCGGCTCTGGCCGCCGCGTGCGCGCGCAAGCCGCGCATCATCCTGACCGAGACACCGTCGAACCCGCTGTTGCGCATCGTCGACATCCGCAAGGTCGCGACGCAGGCGAAAGCGTGTGGCGCGCTGTATGCCGTCGATAACACGTTCCTGTCACCGGCGCTGCAGCAGCCGATTTCCCTGGGTGCCGATGTCGTCATTCACTCGACGACGAAATACATCAACGGCCACAGCGACGTCGTCGGCGGGGCGCTGGTCGCGGCAACTCTGGAACTGGCGGAGGAGTTGACCTGGTGGGCGAACTGCATCGGCGCCACCGGCGCGCCGTTCGACAGTTTTCTGACGCTGCGCGGCGTTCGCACGCTGGCCGTCCGCGTCCGCCAGCACGAGGAATCGGCGCACGCTCTCGCGCGCGTACTCTACGAGCATGCCGGCGTGCACAAGGTCTTTTACCCGGGCCTCGAAACGCACGCCGGACACGACATCGCGCAGCGCCAGCAATCCGGCTTCGGCGGCATGGTCAGTTTCGAAATCGACGGTGGTGAAGACGCGGTACGCGCGTTTGTCGAGAACCTGCAGTACTTCTCGCTGGCGGAATCGCTCGGCGGCGTCGAAAGCCTTGTCTGTCACCCGGCGTCGATGACGCATGCGCCGGTCACGCCGGAAGCGCTGGCCGAAGCTGGCATCAGCCAGACGCTGATCCGGCTTTCCATCGGCCTGGAGTGCAGCGAAGACCTGATTGCCGACGTTCTTGCTGGGCTCGAAGCGGCGAGAATTGCCGGCACGGTGAAAGCTGCGGCGGTCGCCTGATGCTCGTCAGCGCAAGGCGTCGACGACCGCGTTCGTAAACGCCGACGTCGACAGCACGACATCGCCGGACCGCGCAATGTCTGCCGTCCTCGCGCCGGACCTGATGACGTCTTCGATGGCCGATTCGATGGCGCCGGCCTCATCTTCGAGCGACAGGCTGTGGCGCAAGAGCAGCGCCGCACTGGCGATCGCCGCCGCGGGGTTGGCTTTATCCTGCCCGGCGATATCCGGCGCGGAGCCGTGTATCGGCTCGTAGAGCCCGCAGCGGGATTCCCCCAGCGATGCCGACGGCAGCATGCCGAGTGAACCGGCAAGCATCGAGGCTTCGTCGGTCAGGATATCGCCGAACATGTTCTCGGTGACGATGACGTCGAAATCAGACGGCCGCGAAAGCAGGTGCATTGCGGCGGCGTCGACTAGCAGGGTCTCGAGCTCGACGCCGGGAAATTCGTTGTTGATGACGCGATTTGTCGTGTCGCGCCACAGCCGCGATGTCTCGAGCACGTTGGCCTTGTCGACCGAGCACAGCTTGCCGCGTCGCTGGCCTGCCAGCTTCGCGGCGACCCGCACGATGCGCTCGATTTCGTGAACATGATAGGTGCATACGTCGGTTGCCGAGGTTGCGTCGCGGGACTTGTCACCGAAATAGATGCCGCCGGTCAGTTCGCGAACGACGACGAGGTCGACACCGCGCAAAATGTCGGCCTTCAGCGGCGATGCCTCGACGAGCTCATCGATCACGCGCACCGGGCGC
>JBFIQH010000230.1:0-4567 GCA_041609735.1 Woeseiaceae bacterium
CTTTCTCGAAATCTTGTCGATCTCGTCGATGTAGACGATGCCCGTCTGGGCCTTGTCGACGTCGTAGTCACATTTCTGCAACAGCTTCTGGATAATGTTCTCGACGTCCTCACCAACGTAGCCGGCCTCGGTCAGCGTCGTCGCGTCGGCGATGGTGAACGGCACATTCAGGAGGCGCGCCAGCGTCTCGGCCAGCAGCGTCTTGCCGCAGCCGGTGGGGCCGATTAAAAGGATATTCGACTTGGCGAGCTCGACGTCGTCCTTGCTACGCTCGTCCATGCGGTCGTGCAGGCGCTTGTAGTGGTTGTAGACGGCCACCGACAGCACCTTCTTCGCGCGTTGCTGGCCGATGACATACTCGTCGAGAATTTCCTTGATCTCGGCCGGCTTTGGCAGCTTGTCGCTGCCCGGCTCGCCGGTTTCCTCGAGCTCCTCTCGAATGATGTCGTTGCAAAGCTCAACGCACTCGTCACAGATAAAAACGGAGGGGCCGGCAATCAGCTTGCGCACTTCATGCTGGCTTTTGCCGCAAAAAGAGCAGTACAGGAGCTTGCCGTCTTCGCTTTTACCGCGGGTATCGTCGCTCATTCGTGGGTGGGCCTCGGTTCCAGAGAAATCAGTCTGTTACGACTGTGGTGTGTATATAACATGAGCATTTCGGGGGTGCAAAGCTTGAGGTCTCATAAACGAGACACAGTACACGTTAAATGCTTGATTCCTAAAGAATCAGTCGGATTTCTTGCCCTTCATGCCCTGGCGATCGGCGAGCACGGTATCGATGATGCCGTATTCGACACCGGCCTCGGCGCTCATGAAACGGTCGCGTTCGAGGTCTTTTTCGATCTGCTCGACCGATTGGCCCGTGTGCTTCGCCATGATCTTGTTGAGACGCGCCTTCAGCTCCAGCACCTCGGTGGCGTGGATGCTGATGTCGGTCGCCTGGCCCTGGTAGCCGGCCGATGGCTGGTGAACCATGATGCGTGAGTGCGGCAGCGCAAAGCGTTTACCCTTTTCGCCGCCGGCAAGCAGCAGCGCACCCATGCTGGCCGCCTGGCCGACACAGATCGTCGATACGTCGCAGTTGATGAACTGCATCGTGTCGTAGATCGAAAGCCCGGCGCTAACGACGCCGCCCGGCGAATTGATGTAGAGATGGATATCCTTATCCGGGTTCTCGGATTCGAGGAACAGCAGCTGGGCCACAACCAGGTTCGCCATGTGGTCCTCGACCGCACCGACGATGAACACGACACGCTCCTTCAACAGCCGTGAATAGATGTCATAAGCCCGTTCGCCGCGCGCCGTCTGTTCGACGACCATCGGTACGAGATTCAAAGACGTTGTTCCCATAATCGCTTCTGTCCTCAAGTTCTTGATGCGTTCAATTGTCTCACGAATTCATGTAGTCCGAAAACGACACTTTCTTCTTCTTGACCTTGCCGTGCTCGAGCAGCCAGTCGATGGCCATCTGCTCGAGAACCATCGGCTCGATTTGCTGCATGACCTGCGGATTGCCGAGGTACATATTCACCATTTCCTCGGTGTTCTCGTAGCCCGCGCACATGTCCTCGACATATTCCCGCACGCGATCCTGCTCCAGCGAGATGTTGTTGTCGGCGATCAGCTGGCGAATCAGCAACCCGAGCCGGACGCGCTTTTCAGCGCTCTCCGCGAAGTTTTCCATCGGCGGCGCCTGGTCGTGATCCTCGACGCCCATTCGGCGCATCGCCTCGTGCTGCATCGAGTGCATTTCCTTATGCTTCAGCGTCTTCGGTACGTCGAGCGGGTTAGCCGCGAGCAGGCCGTTCATCGCCTGTTCGCGAACGTCATTCTTGACCTTTTGTTCCGCCTCGCGCTGCATGTTCTCGAGCACGTCCTTTTTGAATTGCTCGATACCGCCTTCCTCGACGTTGAACATTTCGGCGAGCGTATCGTCGACCGGCGGCAACTTCATTTCCTCGACCTTGTGCACGGTGACGGCGAATTCAACCTTCTGCCCCTGCAGGTCTTCGGCGTGATAGTCCTTCGGGAACTTGACCGTGAACGAGGTTTCGTCGCCGGTCTTGACACCGGTCAGTCCCTTCTCGAAATCCGGCAGCATCTGGCCCTGCCCGAGCACGACCGGCACGTTCGTACCGTGGCCGCCGTCGATTTTCTTGCCCTTTAGCGTGCCGTCGAAATCGCAGACGACCCGGTCGCCCTGCTTGCTCTTGCGATCGACCGCGACCCATTCGGCCTTCTGATGGCGCAGCTTTTCGATCATTTCGTCGAGATCGGAATCCTCGATCGCAACGTCCGGCTTTTCGACCTTGATCTTGTCGAGGCCTTTGAGCGTCACCTCCGGCATGATTTCGACCGTAGCGACGTAGGCAAAGCTCTTGCCGTCGTCGTTCTCCGGCTCGATTGTCGGTGCACCGGCCGGTTTCAGGTTCTCCTGGATGACCGCATCCGAGTAGCTCTTCTGCATCAGCTCGGCCAGCACCTCCTCACGGATCTGCTTGCCGTAGCGTTGCTTGACGACTTTCGGCGGCACCTTGCCCGGCCGGAAACCTTTGATCTTGGCGGTTTTGCCGACCGACTTCAGCCGCGAATCGACCTCCTTTTCAATGCGCTCGCCGGGCAGTTCGACGCGCAGTTTGCGCTCCAGTGCGCCCGTTGACTCGACAGTGACCTGCATTGCTCGTATCCCTCAAGTGAATGCCACACGGCGGGCCGACCGCCGGGCATCGAATGTATTCTTTAAGTATAGTTTGAAAATCAATGGTTTAGACGGCGATAGGCTGGTGCGAAAGGAGAGACTCGAACTCTCACGGGTTGCCCCACTGGCACCTAAAGCCAGCGCGTCTACCAATTCCGCCACTTTCGCCTGATCCCGCTTTCGGCCAGCCGGGCAGTATAAACGAACCGGGTGAAATGTAGGAGCGGCTTTAGCCGCAATCGGGCCCGCAAGCCCCTGCCGCACTGGGCCGACCGGATGCACGGCAAACGCTGCCAAACGCCGACAGGCCTCACAGCCGTAATCGATGGACCTTATTACGCGCAAGCCTCAAGACCCAGTCGGGCGGCCAGCACGTTGCGCACAACACGGTCGTCGGCGTCGGCAATGTCGACGAGGCGATCGTGCTCGTCAACGATTCTTAAACCCGTCTATTTCGGCTTCTTGAACGAGTCCGCGAACTCGAGCGCCGGCGGCGCCTGCGTCGATACGAGTTTCGTACCCCGCTCCGGTGTCTTGCTCAACGAAACCGGTCGCGCGATCGAAAACTTCTCCTGCACCTGCGTCACCTCGATGGTACCGAGCAACGACTCGGTACCGCCGAGCGAGATGCCGGTCTCGGGATCGATCAGTTCCTCGCCCTGTTCGCGTACCTCCAGTATCTCGCCGACCGACACCGCACTGTCGCCGAGGTTTGTGTAGATCTGGCCCGGGTCCGCTTTGACGACGCTGCCTTCGGCGCGCTTGGCACCGATCTCCTTGATCAGGTCGAACACGCCCTGGTTAATGCCGGCGATGACGGCCTGGCCGATTGGCGTCTTGGAATAGTTGGAGAAGAAGCCGCCGAGCGCGATGTCGCTGCCAAAGCCGATGCCTCCCAGCGACAGGTTCGATTCGTTGATGATCGATTCGATTTGCTTGGTGAAAACGATCTCGCTGGTTTCGGCATCGATGAGCCGGAAGTTCAGGCCGACGCGACCGGTGCCCTTGCCCATCTTGACGCCACCGAGTATCGGCACCTTGCTGCGCAACAGTCCGCCGACCGCGCCGTCGGAACCCGAGGTGTTGGCCTCGTAGTCGGTCACGACGACCTGTACGAGATACTCGGCGCCGAGCACGTTGCCCGTCGCTGCGCCCGAGGGCTGCGAGATTCGCCCCGAACTCGCCAGATCCTGCTCGCCGAGCACGTCACTCAACACCGTGCGTTCGACCAGGCGAAAGCGATTGGTGCGCGCCAGCGCATCGATGACTATCGCTTCGATGCCGTTGACGGGTACGCCGCTGGTCGACGACGAGTAGTCGAAATCGCCGCCGGCACTCGAGACCCGAAATGAATTCGCGGAACTGGTGTTGTCGACCTCGAGGACACCGAGCCGCGATTTACGGCCGGCGTACTCGCCCCACTCGATATTGACGAGATACTGCGTGTCGACGTCGTCGAGCTGGCTCGGCAGCGGCGAACGGTCTTTTTTACCAATTGAATAAGCTACGTAGTCGGCGCTGGCCGTGTTGCCTAGCAACAATAGCCCGGTAAGCGCCATCGCATGAATTACAGGTGAGAGTTTCATACCGATCTCCGCTTGTTGTTGTACCTTGCATCTGGAGTCGCTGGCGACAGTCTACGCCTGCGAGCGCGGCAACGAAACAAGCACGGCAGCATCGTCCGGCGCCCGGGAGCGGGTGCCGGAAATTGGTAGTCGCTGCCTAGTCTCCGAGCGGCATGCCGCTCGGCAATTGCCGCGGCACGTCGTTGCGCAGGTCCAGCATCGCGGAGTCCGTCAGCGCGTCCAGGAAATCGCGCAGCAGTGCGAGTTCCCGGTCATCGAGACGGATTGTCGGCAGCTCGTTGGC
>JBFIQH010000231.1:0-4459 GCA_041609735.1 Woeseiaceae bacterium
CACTCGAGGCGATCACGCGCGCGCGCAACGAAGGCCAGCGCGTGTTCGGCGAAGTGCTCGCCGGCCACTTGCTGATCGACGAGTCGGTCTACCGCAACGAAGATTTCGACGTCGCCGCGGCACACGTCATGAGCCCGCCGTTCCGCGACAAGAAGCACCAGGATGCGCTCTGGCGCGGGCTGCAGTCGGGCAACCTGCAGACGACGGCGACCGACCACTGCTGCTTCTGCGCCGATCAGAAAGCGGCCGGCCGTGACGACTTCCGGCTGATTCCAAACGGCACCGGCGGCATCGAGAACCGCCTCGATGTCCTCTGGCATCACGGCGTCAACACGGGCCGCCTGACGATGAACGAGTTCGTGCGCGTGACGTCAACGAATGCCGCGCAGATTTTTAATATTTACCCGCGCAAGGGCAGCGTCTCGGTGGGCGCCGATGCCGACATCGTCATCTGGGATCCCGAAGCAAGCAAAACGATCTCCGCAAAAACCCACCACCAGAATGTCGACACAAATATATTCGAGGGCATGACGGTCAAGGGTTGCGCGTCACACACGATCGCAAACGGCAAGATCGTCTACGCGAACGGCCAACTCAATGTCGAGCGCGGCGCCGGGCGTTACGTCGACCGGCCGCCGTTTGCGCCGTACTACGACGCGCTGAAGATCCAGGCCGCGGTCAGTGAGCCGACGCCGGTGCATCGCAAGACTGATGTCAAAAAACGTGCCTGATATAAAACCGGGCCGACTGTCGAAGCAGCAGATCGAGGCGAACTTCGCCGACCTGCACCCGCCGCTCAACCGCTCGGAGGCATTGATTGCAGCCGACCGCTGCTACTTCTGCTTTGATGCGCCGTGCACGACGGCCTGCCCGACCGGCATCGACATCCCCGGTTTCATCCAGAAAATCCGCAGCGACAATATCCGCGGCTCGGCGAGGACGATCCTCGAAGAAAACATCATGGGTGGCATGTGCGCACGGGTCTGCCCGACCGAGGTGTTGTGCGAAGAGGCTTGCGTACGCAATACGCACGAGGAGAAGCCGGTCGACATCGGCTTGCTGCAGCGCTACGCGACGGACCCGATTTTCGAGAGCAAGACACAGCTGTTTACGCGCGCGCCCGAGACGGGAAAGCGTATCGCCGTCGTCGGTGGGGGGCCCGCGGGGCTCTCCTGCGCACACCGCCTCGCGACGCTCGGACACGACGTCGTGCTGTTCAGTCGCGACGCGAAGCTCGGCGGGCTCAACGAGTACGGCATCGCCGCGTACAAGACCGTCAACGATTTCGCGCAGGCCGAGGTCGATTACATCCTGTCGATCGGCGGCATCGACGTGCAAACCGGCGTTACGGTTGGCGTCGACGTGCAGCTCGACGAGCTGCGGATGGATTTCGATGCGGTATTCATCGGCGTCGGTCTGGGCGACGTCAATTCACTTGGCCTCGACGACGAATCGCTGCCCGGCGTTCTCAATGCGATCGACTACATCGAAAAGCTGCGCCAGGCGGACGACAAGACAAAATTGCCGGTTGGCAACAACGTCGTCGTTGTCGGCGGCGGCATGACCGCGATCGACATCGCCGTGCAGTCGAAGCGCCTCGGCGCCGGCACCGTGCATATCGTCTACCGCCGCGGTCCGCAGGAAATGGGTGCGAGCGTGTTCGAACGCAAGCTCGCACAGACCAACGGCGTCATCCTGCACTACTGGGCACAGCCGAAAGCATTGATCGGTGACGAACACGTGACTGCCATCGAGTTCGAGCGCACAAAACTCGACGGCGGCAAACTGCACGGCACCGGCAACACGTTTGTGCTGGCCGCCGACGTTGTCTTCAAAGCCATCGGGCAGGCGCTCGACAGCCAGTCCGTTGCACCGGCGCTGAAGACCGAGCGCGGCAAGATCGTCGTCGACGCGGAGCACCGCACGTCGATCGATGGCGTCTGGGCCGGCGGCGATTGTGTCGCCGGCGGCGACGACCTGACGGTTTCCGCGGTGCAACACGGCAAGCTGGCGGCTCATTCGATCGATCGCACCCTCAGCGATTGACGGAGGCAGAAACATGGCAAATCTCGCATCGGAATTTTTGGGTATCAGGTCGCCGAACCCGTTCTGGCTTGCGTCGGCGCCGCCGACCGACAAGGCCTACAACGTCAATCGCGCGTTCGAGGCGGGCTGGGGCGGCGTCGTCTGGAAAACGCTTGGCGAAGACCCACCAATCGTCAACGTCAGCGGGCCCCGCTACAGCGCGATCCACAGCAACGAACGCCGCGTCATCGGCTTCAACAACATCGAGCTGATCACCGACCGGCCGCTGAAAACCAACCTCGACGAGATCCGCCAGGTCAAGCGCGACTGGCCCGACCGCGCTGTCGTCGTCTCCGTCATGCTGCCGATGAACGAGCAGGTCTGGGCGAAATACCTGCCGATGATCGAGGACACCGGCTGCGACGCGTTTGAACTGAACTTCGGTTGCCCGCACGGCATGTCGGAGCGCGGCATGGGTTCCGCGGTCGGCCAGGTGCCGGAGTACATCCAGATGGCGGCCGAATGGGCCAAGGCCGCAGCCAGCGTACCGGTCATCGTCAAGCTGACGCCGAACGTGGCAAACATACTGCCGCCGGCAAAAGCCGCGAAAGACGGCGGCGCCGATGCGGTGTCCCTGATCAACACGATCAACTCGATCATGCGCGTCGACTACGACAACCTGACGATGTACCCGACCACCGACGGCATGGGCACGCACGGCGGCTACTGCGGCGAGGCCGTCAAGCCGATTGCGCTGAACATGGTCGCCGAGATCGCGCGCACCAAGGAAACGTCGTCGCTGCCGATCTCGGGAATCGGCGGCATTACCGACTGGCGCGACGCGGTCGACTTCCTCGCACTCGGCGCAAGCAACGTGCAGGTATGCACGGCGGCAATGGTGTACGGCTTCAAGATCATCGACGACCTCGTCGACGGCCTTAGCAATTTCCTCGACGACAAAGGCATGTCGTCGGTCGCCGAACTCGTCGGCAAGGCGGTGCCGAGCGTGACCGACTGGCAATACCTGAACCTCAACTACGTCGAAAAGGCCGTCATCGACCAGGACCTGTGCATCAAGTGCGGCCGCTGTCACGTCGTCTGTGAGGACACGTCGCACCAGGCGATCACGCAGACCGTCAACGGTCAGCGCAAGTTCGAAGTCATCGACGAGGAATGCGTCGGCTGCAACCTGTGCGTCAGCGTCTGCCCGGTTGACGGATGTATTACCATGCAGCCGCTGACGAGCGGCAAGGACCCGCGTACCGGCGCGCCGATCACGTCCGACAAGCTGAACTGGACGCAGCACCCCAACAACCCGATGCGCAAAGGCTGACGATGACTGACCAGGAACTGATCGATGCCGCGCTCGCGGTACGGGAAAACGCGTACTCGCGATATTCGGGGTTCAGCGTTGGCGCCGCGCTGATCGACGAGCAAGGCCGCACGCACGTCGGCTGCAACGTCGAGAACGCCGCCTACCCGCAGGGCAATTGCGCGGAAACCGCCGCCATTGCCGCGATGGTGGCGGCCGGTGGTCGCAAGATCGTGACGATTGCCGTCGCCGGCGGCAGCGACCGGGTTACAGCCTGCACGCCCTGCGGCGGATGCCGCCAGCGCATCAACGAATTTGCCGATGCCAACACACGGATCATCGTCATCGACGACGACAATGACTGGCATACCTACTCGGTGGCCGACCTGTTGCCGTCGTCCTTCCATCTCGACTAAGGGCCCTACATGGAACTGTTCACGCTGGAGAATCTCGTTACGCTCGCGATGCTGACGCTGCTGCAGGCAGTCCTCGGCTTCGACAACCTGCTGTATATCTCGCTCGAATCGCAGCGTGCGCCGCCGGATAAACAGCGCATGGTGCGGCGCCTCGGCATTGGCCTCGCGATGGTGCTGCGCATTGGTCTGCTGTTCCTGCTGATCAGCGTCATCCAGGTATTCCAGACGCCGTGGTTCGAACTGCACTGGACCGGCGTCGTCGAGGGCATCTTCAACTTCCACGCGATCATCGTGTTGCTCGGTGGCGCGTTCATCATGTACACGGCGACCAAGGAAATCTGGCACATGATGCAGATCCAGCAGCTGGGTCATGAAGACCGCAAGCCGAAATCGGTGGCTAGCGTCATAATCTGGATCGTGCTGATGAACCTCGTGTTCTCGTTCGACAGTATCTTGAGTGCCATCGCGCTGACCGACGTCTTCATCATCATGGCGCTGTCGATCTTTATCGGAGCGGCGCTGATGATCTGGCTGTCCGACGGCGTAGCATCGTTTCTCGAAAAGAACCGCATGTACGAAGTGCTGGGCCTGTTCATCCTGCTGATCGTCGGCATCATGCTGCTGAGCGAAGGCGGACATCTCGCTCACCTGGCGCTGTTCGGCAACGCGATCACGCCGATGACGAAGACGACGTTCTATTTCGTCA
>JBFIQH010000232.1:0-4455 GCA_041609735.1 Woeseiaceae bacterium
AAATCGGTTCGACCCCTTGCTCAATCTATCTGGCTTCAGGGGAGGGGTTGCCAGATGCGATTTAGGGGCACCGCGTCGTTGTCGATTGCGCCCTGGGCCCTGAGTGCGGTGGCGACTTTCTGCAGGGCGCCGCTCGGGCGCCGGTAGCCGCTGCTCCAGCGAACCTCAGCGTGCCAGGCTCTCGCATCGCGCAGCGCGAGCCCGTAGGCATCGGCGACCTGGCGCGGCGCCGATGCGCGGCGTTTGAAGTTCCGCGCATAGCGCGACGCGATATCGAGGACGTCGCGGACCTCCGCCGCACGGGTAGCCAGTACGTCCTTGCGAACGGACACGACGAACGCAGGCCACGGCACCTCGCGAACGCCGACGCGTCGAAACTCGCCGCTGTCGACCAGCGGCTGCGTCATGTATTTTTCCCACAGAAACACGTCGGCGTCGCCGGACCGCAGTGCGTCACGCGCGCCGTCCAGGTTATCGACTACGACAAACGTCATGTCGTCGACGGGCCAGCCACGTTCCAGCGCGTCAACGATACCGATCAGGTGCGAACCCGATCCGTAGCGGCTGATCGCGACGCGCCGGCCGCGAACCTGGTCGATGCTTCGTATGTCGCTGTGGGCCGCAACATGGATGCCCCAGGTCAACGGTGAGTCGACCCAGACCTTGACGAGACGGTTCGTATCGTTTTTCAAAACGTCGAGTGTGGCACCCTCGGTCAGCACGAGCGCGGCATCGAGTTCGTCGTCGCAGAGTGCGCGAGTGAGTTCGCCCGTTCCCTGCGGGTACTCGGTGAAACGGACAGGGGTAGCTGCAAACGCACCATCGGCAACAGCAAACTGCCAGGGCATGTTGAAGTGCTCCGGTACGCCACCGACACGAAGAGCAGGCGCGCGCATCTATTCGAGACTGTCCAGCAACAGGTTGGTTTCGGTCGCCGTGACTCCGTCGATCAGCCGCAGCGCACCGACAATCTTGTTGAATGATGCCAGCGAGTCGGTCTGGATCTCCGCGATCAGGTCCCAGCGCCCCGTCGTATGGTGCACGGCTGCGACATGCGGGTTGCCGCGCAACTCTGCAATCACGTCGGCCTCGTGCGCGCTCTCGGTGCGAATGCTCATCAACGCGCGTACCGCCGGCTTCTCGATCTCGGCGCCGATGCGCACCGTGTAGCCGTCGATGACGCCGTCGTCCTCGAGCCTGCGCATGCGGTTCTGCACCGTCGCCCGCGATACGCCGAGGCGCTTCGCAAGGTCGACGACCGACGTGCGCGCGTTGGCGCGCAGCATCGACAGCAGCCCCTGGTCGGTCGGGTCGAGTTTCAGCATCGTGGGCGATCCGGAATGGACGATCTGCAGATTCTAGCACCAATTAATGGCAGTTTCTTACAACTCTTGTGCATAATGATAACTATTTATTAGCAGATAATGCCTTTAAAATTAGCAATCTGTTCAACCCGCACCAGGATCCACTCATGACCACGTTCGTCGACGTACCCGCCATCCGCCGTATCATCCGCAAGAAGGGCGTCAAAGCCTTCATCGAAGGCATGACCGACGCTGTGCGCGAGGATTTCCTGCGCTGGGAGGCGTTCGACAAATGCGCCCGCGTCGCGAGCCACAGCGACATCGGCGTCATCGAGCTGATGCCGGTCTCGGATGCTGACCTTTACGCGTTCAAATACGTCAACGGCCACCCGTCGAACACGGCGAAAGGCGTGTCGACCGTGATGGCGTTCGGCGCGCTTGCCGACGTTCGCACCGGCTACCCCGCGCTGATCTCCGAGCTGACGCTGACCACGGCGTTTCGCACCGCCGCGACGTCTGCGATGGCAGCGAAAGCGCTCGCGCGCCCGGGCTCGAGAGTCATGGGCATGATCGGTTGCGGCGCACAGGCCGAGTTCCAGGCGCTCGCGTTCCAGAGAATCGTCGGCATCGAAGAGATTCGCATTTACGACATCGACAGGGATGCGATGGCGAAGCTCGCGCGCCATCTCAAGACGTACCCGGAACTGCGCGTCGTGCCGGTCGATTCTGCAGCCGCCGCCGCAAAGGGTGCCGACATCGTGACGACGTGCACCGCCGACAAGGCGTGGGCCACGATCCTGACGCCGGACATGGTCGAGCCCGGCATGCACATCAACGCGATCGGCGGTGACTGCCCCGGCAAAACGGAACTGCACGCCGACGTGTTGCGCGCGGCAAAGATATTCGTCGAGTACGAGCCGCAGACCCGCATCGAAGGCGACATCCAGCAGCTGCCGGCCGATCACCCGGTCACGGACCTGTGGCGCGTGCTGGCCGGGCAGGTGAGCGGCCGCGATTCGGCCGACCAGGTCACGGTATTCGACTCGGTCGGCTTCGCGCTCGAGGATTATTCGGCGCTGCGTTACGTGCTCGAACTCGCAAAGGAGTATCGTGAGGGCGAGCACATCGCACTGATTCCGGTCATGGACGATCCCAAGGACCTGTTCGGCCTGATCGACGGCGAGGCGGCGGCGCGCGACGCTGCCTGAGTGCCGGACATCGAGGACTAAAAACATGCAGCCTGACAAACCCGTAAGCATCATCAACGTGCCGCTCGATCTCGGCGCGTCGCGCCGTGGTACCGATGCCGGTCCTTCGGCCGTCCGTATCGCGGGACTGAATGCCGCGCTGCGGCGACTCGGCTATTCGATCACCGTCGAAACGGATATCTCGGTGCCGTCGATGGAAACGCGAGCCGAGGTCAACGAGAAGGCACGCTTCAAGGCGGAGATCCTCGCCGTCTGCCGGCAGCTGGCCGAAAAGACGCTGTCGGTCATGGACGAGGGCAATACGCCGCTGGTCATCGGCGGCGATCACTCGATCGCGATGGGCACGGTGTCCGGTCTCGCCGCACATTTCAAAAAGAAAGACCAGGACCTCGGGCTGATCTGGTTCGACGCGCACGGCGACATGAACCTGCCGGAGTTCTCGCCGAGCGGCAATATCCACGGCATGCCTTTGGCGCACCTGCTCGGCCACGGTGACGAGGATTTGTCGAATATTCTCGGCGTGCATCCTGCCGTCAAGCCGGAGCACGTCGTGCTGATCGGCCTGCGCGATATCGATCGGGTCGAGCGCAAGTTCATCCACGATTCCGGCGTCACCGCGTTCACGATGCACGACATCGACGTCATGGGCATGAGCCACGTCGTCAAGGAAGCGCTGCGCGTCGTCAATAACGGCACGGCCGGTTTCCACGTCAGCTTCGACGTCGATGGCTGCGATCCTGGCGTGATGCCGGGCTCGGGCACGCTGGTGCCGGGCGGCGTCAGCTACCGCGAGGCGCACCTGTTGCTCGAGGAATGCGCCAACGACGGCCGCATGGTCTCGATGGAGGTCGTCGAGCTGAACCCGTTCCTCGACGAGCGCAACGTGTCCGCAGAGCGTGCCGTTGCGCTGATCCAGAGCGCGTTCGGCCGCAGTATTCTCTAGCGCTCGAAATCAGCCGTTGCGGTAGATGTAGCTGTAGCCGTTGATCGCGGGTACGCCGCCGAGGTGTGCATAAAGCACCTTCGATCCCGCCGGGAAGAAGCCCTTCTTCACCAGATCGATCATGCCCTGCATCGACTTACCCTCGTAGACGGGATCGGTCATCATGCCTTCCATGCGTGCGCACAGCCGAATCGCCTCATTCGTCTCGGCAGACGGCACACCGTACACCGGGTAGGCATAGTCCTCGTTGAGGACGACATCGTCGGCGCCTATCTCCCGGCCAAGATCGACAAGTTCGGCGGTCTTCTGCGCAATGTCGAGCACCTGCGCTCGGGTCTTTTCCGGCGTGCACGAGGCGTCGATGCCGATGACATTGCGTTCGCGACCGTCCTTCGCAAAGCCGACGATCATGCCGGCATGCGTCGACCCCGTTACCGTGCAAACGACGATGTAGTCGAAGCGAATGCCCATCGCGGCTTCCTGGGCACGTACTTCTTCGGCAAAACCGACGAAACCGAGCCCGCCGAACTTGTGCACCGACGCGCCCGCCGGGATCGCGTAGGGCTTGCCGCCCTTGTCCTTGACGTCCAGAAGCGCGCGTTCCCAGGATTCGCGGATGCCGATGTCGTAGCCGTCGTCGACGAGATCGATCTCGGCGCCCATGACCCGGCTCAACAGGATATTGCCGACGCGGTCGTAGACGGCGTCCTCGAACGGCACCCAGCTCTCCTGCACGAGGCGGCACTTCATGCCGATCTTGGCCGCGACGGCGGCGACCTGGCGCGTGTGGTTCGACTGCACGCCGCCGATCGATACCAGCGTGTCGGCGCCCGACGCAATCGCGTCCGGCACGATGTATTCGAGCTTGCGCAGCTTGTTGCCGCCGAACGCCAGGCCGGAATTGCAGTCCTCGCGTTTGGCGAACAGTTCGACGGCACCGCCGAGATGCGCGGACAGGCGTTCGAGTTTTTCGATCGGCGTCGGGCCGAACGTCAGCGGG
>JBFIQH010000233.1:0-4387 GCA_041609735.1 Woeseiaceae bacterium
GCGTCGCCTCGCTATCGCCCACACTGTGGCGGATCGCGCCGTAGCGCGACCCGCCGGGATCAACTGAAAGTGAAAATTTCGATTGTGGATGGCATGGCTACTCGTCAGCGGCTCGAGACACTACCGACTGCTCGGTACCGGCGATGATCGGGTCCGGCACCTTGTTGCGAATCGAGGGAATCGACTGCAAGTAAGCAAAGATCGACTGCATGTCCTCGTCGGTGAAATGCTTGTACATCGGGTACGGCATCGGCGGCAGGATTTCTCGGCCACGTCCCTGGTGGCGTCCGGTCCGGATCGTGTCGATGAACATGCGCTCGGTCCATTTACCAAGACCGGTTTCCGGGTCTGGTGTCAGGTTGGCGGTATAGCTGACACCCCAGGGACCGGAAAACGCAGTGTTGGTTTCGGCGGTGACGGCATTCCACGGCCCGGCCGGAAGCGCCGGCACGGGCGGCAGCTTGACGGACTCGGGATGGCCGGACAGCATGCGGGTCATATCCGGTTCCGGGCCATTCGGCCCCATGGCGAATGGCGTATGACAATCGTTGCAGCCCGCGACAGTGACGAGGTACTTGCCGCGCTTCAGCTTGTCATCGGCCGAAGCGGATGGTTTTGTATCGTCCCCGGCGACCACAGGGGACGTAGCGAGCAGCACAACCGGCACGAGCGCGGCAAGCGCGCGGGCCGTGTTATTGAGTGTGCGTTTGGTCATTGATCGTTCTCCTTGCGAGTAGTCATTTCTTCAATCCAGCGCTCGACAAGAACCACGGCATTGGTGTCCACGGTTTTCGTGCCGAGCGGGGGCATCTGTGCGAGCGGGTTGCGCGAGCGCATGCGCAGCGCCAGCACGCTCGTCGACGGGTTACCCGGAACGACGCGTTGTGTTGCGCCGTAGAGGTGAAAGTCACTGGGCACCTCGATCAGCGCTCGGTAAAGCTCTTGCATGTCATCCGGACTCGAACGCGCACGCTGGGCCAGCACTAAGTCGAGGTCAGCCAGCGATCCGGAGTCGTTGTGGCAGTGTCCGCAGTTGGCGTGCAGGTAGCCGAGCGCGGCACGTGCGGTCGGCGTGGCCGCATCGATTGCTGGCGGCTGCTGCCGATACTCGTCCGGCAGGTTTTCGACCAGTCCACGCGCGATGAGGTCGAGAAGGTCGACGTCGTAAAATGTCTTGCGCTCTGCGTTTGGCGCCAGCCGGTCCCGCAGCGGCGACAGCTGCAGCGCAGTGATGCCGAGAACCGGCGCAGGCCCACCTTCATGGCAGGCGCGGCAGTCGTTGCGCGACGGTATCGCATAAAAGCCACCCGGTGACGCCAGTGTCGGATAGCGTTTAAAGCCGGATTCCGGGGCCAGCACGGCGTCGGTGCCGTCTTCGTTCCAGACGTAAGCAGCGTAGCGCCAGCTGCCGTCCGCGAGGCGTTCGATCAGCCGCGTTTCGATGGGCTTTGCGTAGCCGAACTGCTTCCAAAGCCGCGTACCGGGCGGGAACTCCCAGGCGTCGGGTACGGAGGCATCGATCGACGTTCCCGGTGGCAAGTAGAACCAGCGTCTCTTGACTGCACCATCCGACCACAGCGGGTACTGAGGCGTGTAGGAAAGCTTGTCACGCGCAACGTGAAGCGTGCCGGGTTCGTACAGCCCGGTTTCACTCAATCGTGCAGGCAGTTCCGGCGGCGCCATTGCGCCCTGCTGGGCGACGGCAACCGCGACCGCCGCAGGGTTCCACGCCAGCAGCGCGGCACCCCAGTATATAAAGAGTCGCAACATCGATGGGCCCGTTTTTCCAGGGGGCGAATCGTCACCGAAAGTTGTTGCTGGATAAATCGGACAGGAATAAATTGACTGTTCGGGTTTGAGGAACAATCCGATGGACAGACTGTTTTGCATGAAGGTATTTGTACGCGTTGTCGAGCACGGTGCGTTTGTCCGGGCCGCCGACGATCTCGGCGTTTCGCGGGCGACGGTTACCGAAGCGGTTGCGCAGCTCGAGCAACATCTCGGCGTCCGGCTGATCAATCGCACGACGCGCCGACTCAGCGTCACGGACGAAGGTCAAACGCACTACACGAACTGCGTGCGCCTGCTGGATGAGATCGAGGAGGCGGAGGAAGCTCTGTCCGGTTCCCGGTTGCGACCACATGGGAGACTGCGTGTATCGGTGCCGCAGTCCTTCATCGACTCGGTGTTCTACCCGGGGCTGGCTCGCTTCATGACGCTGTATCCGGACCTGGAAGTCGAAATCGTGTTTACCGACCGCGCCATCAACCTGATCGAGGAGGGCGTCGACTGCGCGATCCGCGGCGTGGAAATCCCTGCCGATTCGGGACTGGTCGCCGTGGAGCTGACGCCGACGCGCTGGCTGACGTGCGCGTCGGCCGCCTACCTGACCGAGCATGGAACGCCACGGGTCGTCGACGATCTCGAGCAGCACAACTGCATTCGATTTATTTCGCCATCGACCGGTCGTGCGCGTGACTGGTTGTTTGTCGAAGGGGGGCTTGCGATTTCGATCGAACCCGCCGGCAACCTGCGGCTGACGTCATTTGACGCTGCCGTGCAGGTGGCCTTATCCGGCGCTGGTGTCGCCCAGGTTCCGGATGGCCTGGCCTGCGAGTACGTGCTCGATGGCCGGCTGCACCCGTTGCTGACAAACTGCGTGGCGATGGCGCCGTCGCTGGTCCTGATATACCCCGGCAATCGTTACCTGACGGCGAAGGTGCGCGCATTCAAGGAATTTTTCGCGAATGAGTTTCCGAAGGAGGGCTGGTGGCCGAAAATTGTCCGGCACTGTTCCACATCAGGGCACGGCGAAGCGCTTTCGGCGAACAGCTACGCCCGCGCGGCCAAAAAGGTAGCGTGACAACGATGTCGCAGCTATCGCCCATTCAAGTCGCCGTCATCGATCATGTCGTGCTGCGCACGAAGCGCCTCAACCGGATGATCGCGTTTTACCGTGATGTGCTGGGTTGCCCGGTCGAGCGCGAAGCCGGCGCATCCGGTCTCGTCCAGCTGCGTGCCGGCAATTCGCTGATCGACATTCTCGATGTGTCGGGATCCGCGGAAGCCGATGATGACGAGGTTCAAAGGGCGGACAACATGGACCATGTCTGCCTCCAGCTGAAAGCGTGGGACGAAAAATTGATTGTCGGTCATCTGCGCCGTCACTCGGTCACTGCGGGTGATGTCGTGATGCGTTATGGCGCGAAAGGAACCGGGCCGTCGATGTACATCAGCGACCCCGACGGCAATACCGTCGAGCTGAAAGGTGAACCCGATTAGGGCCGGCATCCGGCTGGCCACTCTGCTCATCGCCGTCGCGCTCTCTGGCTGTGGCAACGACAGGGAATCGCGAGCCGAGCCGCTCGTGCTGTCCGTCATGACATTCAATGCCTGGGGCGCGGGCAGCAATGAGGGAAAAGCGGTCGACGAGACGATCGCCGTATTGCGCGCTGCCAACGCCGATATCGTCGGCCTGCAGGAAGCGCGCGCCGAAGCTGACGACTGCAAGGCAGATGATTGTCCCGCGAGCGGCGCGGACGACATTGCCGAACGGCTGGCGGAGGCACTCGGGTACCACGTTTACGTGCAGCGCGGCCAAAACGAGGCACTGTGGGCCAATGCAATCCTAAGCCGATATCCGGTTCGCGAGAGCATCAAAGACGAACTGGGTGTCGTGCTCGACGTCGACGGGCGAAGAGTCGCGATCATCAACATTCACCTGACCGATTACCCGTACCAGCCGTACCAGTTACTCGGCATTGCGTACGGGGATGCGCCGATGTTGCATAGGGAAGATGCGGCGATTTCAGCAGCACAGGCGGCGCGCGGCGACGCCGTCGCGCTTGTGCTTGACAGAATTTCATCCCTGACCGACGTCGATGCGGTATTTTTGACCGGCGACTTCAACGAGCCGTCGCACCGTGACTGGACTCCGCGTGCCGCGTCGTCGGGGCGTCACCCCATTGTCGTCGACTACCCGACGGTGCGGGCTTTCGAGCGCGCAGGTTTTATCGATACCTGGCGCGCGGTATATCCGGACGAGATCGCTGCGGCCGGCTACACGTGGACACCGACTACGTCGGCCGACGATCCCGGTGATCATCACGACCGAATCGACTACGTGCTTGTCAAAGGTGATGGCGTAGCGGTAAAAACGGCGCGGATTGTCGGTGAGTCGCAGGTCAGCGCCGATATCGTCGTCGAGCCGTGGCCATCCGATCACCGCGCTGTAGTGGCTAGCATCTCGATTCCCTGAATCGAGGTTCCGTCGCAGCTACGCGTGCGCAGTGTCGTTGGCGAGTTCGACGATCGGGCTGTTCTCGAGCAGCGCCGCATAGTGCTGCCGTATCGGCCCGAGGTCGATGCTATTCAGGTACGACGAGTA
>JBFIQH010000234.1:0-4379 GCA_041609735.1 Woeseiaceae bacterium
AGCAGGAATGCCGTTGCGAAGATCAATCCGATAAAAATCAGCAGCCCGTTAGACATTTGACTACGCCTCCGCTTTATAGGTGGGGTCGAAAACCTCGATTGGCAATTCGATCCCTCTGGGCGCGAGCGACTTGTAGAATGCCGGTACGACGCCGGTAGCCCTGATTTCACCAATGGCTTTGCCGTTTTCGTCGGTGCCGCTACGTTCGAACTTGAACACTTCGGAAAGCGTGATGATGTCGCCTTCCATGCCGTTCACTTCCTGCAGGCTGATCAGCTTGCGGCTGCCGTCATCGAGTCGGGATACCTGTATGACAATGTCGATTGCCGACGCAATCTGCGCGCGCAACGCCTTGATCGGAAAATTGATGCCGGACATCGAGACCATGTTTTCCACACGGCCGAGCGCGTCGCGCGGCGTGTTCGCGTGAACGGTCGTCAACGACCCATCATGTCCCGTATTCATGGCCTGCAGCATGTCCAGGGCTTCACCGCTGCGCACTTCACCGACAATGATGCGTTCGGGACGCATGCGCAGGCTGTTCCGTACCAGGTCCCGTGCAGTGACCTCGCCACGTCCCTCGATGTTCGGCGGACGAGTTTCCAGCCGAACGACATGTGGCTGTTGCAATTGCAGTTCGGCGGAGTCTTCTATCGTGACGATGCGCTCGTCTTCCGGAATGTAGCTTGACAGGATATTCAGCGTCGTTGTCTTGCCGGAGCCCGTTCCGCCGGAAATCAAGACGTTGAGACGGGCGCGCACGATCGCGTTCAGCACATTGGCGAGCGGTCGGCTCATTGTTCCGAGCGCGATCAGGTCCTCGATGGAAAGTAGCTCTACAGCGAACCGCCGTATCGAAACAGACGGCCCGTCAATGGCCAATGGCGGGATGATCGCATTTACGCGGGAGCCGTCCGCCAGCCGCGCATCGACCATCGGTGACGACTCATCAATCCTGCGGCCGACGGCCGACACGATCCTGTCGATAATGTTCAGTAGATGAGCATCGTCCGAAAACGTAATGTTCGTTCGCTCGAGCTTGCCGCGGCGCTCGATGTATACAGACTTCGGGCCATTCACGAGTATGTCGGATATCGTATTATCGGCGAGCAACGGTTCCAGGGGCCCCAGCCCCATGATCTCGTCCTCTATGCGCTGAATGATTATCTTGCGCTGCTTGACGCTGAGCGGCGCACTTTCCTCGATCATCAGCTGCAAGGAAACGTCGCGTATCTCGGACCGCGCCTTGTCTTCTTCGATCGTGCCTATGAGCGACAGGTCGAGTACGTTCAGGAGCTTTTCGTTGATCTTGAGTTTCCACTCCTGCTCCAGCGCGGTCAGCGTTCTGCTCCGTTCGGCGTTGTCCTGCTTCAGACTGGTGCCGACAACTTCCCGGAGGTTTTTCGGATCGGCGGCCATTACTGCGTCCTCCGGAGAATTGACGGAAGGGCGCGTTGCAGAATGCTTTGCGATGCCGTGTCGTCTGCCACACCACGAATTTCATTGCGCAGGGAACTGATCGCGCGGGCTACCGCTGAATTTTTTGATCGGTCAACGAGCGGTTTCCCGGCGTCGATGCTTTCCGACACGAGCTCGAACTGGTTCGGGATTTCGACGGTTCGGTCGATCTTCAGGGCATGCCGAATGTCCCCGATCTCGATAATCGATTTCTTCTCGAATCGGTTGACAACGACGATAATCCGGTTTGCGGGCACGCGCAGTTCCTGCGTGATCAGCCGGATCATTCGAATTGCGTCGTGCAGGTGGCTCAGAGACTGTTGCACGACGAGGAGAATATGATCAGACGCCTCCAGTATGGTCGCGCCGATCAGATCGATCCGTCGCGGCAGGTCCACGACGACCATTTCGTTGTGCTGTAATAACATGTTCAACAGAATGTCGACCCGAGTCGTCGAGACTTCGTTTGCCATGCAGAGGCTGTCAGAGCAGGCTGCCAACAGCCGCATACCCGATTTGTGTCGCGTAATGTAGGTTTCGCCCGATACCTCGTCGAGATCCTCGACGGCTTCCAACGCCTCGATGATGCCTTTCTTGGGGTTCATGTCGAAGTAACGGCACAAGCCGCCGAACTGCAGGTCGAGGTCGACCAGCAGCGTGCGCAGCTCATCGACGCTGAAAAACCCGTAAGCGAGATTCGCGGCGAGGAAGCTCGACCCGGAACCACCCCGGCTGTTCAGCACCGTGACCAGGTCGCCCGACTTCGGTCCCGATGCGGTGCGCTGTGCAGCAAGCCGTTCGATGGCACCGAGCAATTCCTCGCTGTTGGTCGGTGTGGTGAGATAGTCGCTGGCGCCCGCACGCAGGGCCAGTCGCATGACATCGGAATTGTCGGGCGGGCCGATCACGATCAGTGGCGGCCCGTTCGGCGTACGAGTGTCAGCCAGATGCTGCAATTCGCCGAGCGTCGATTCGCAGTGCAGCAGCAAGATGTCCGGTATCACAGCGACATCGTGTAACGGATTGATGTGCCCGTTGCTGATGATCTTGGTCGTCAGTTTGCAAAGCGGGTGGTCGACCAGCCTCTGTTCGATGTCATCTGCGACCGCGGAAGATCGCGTAACCAGCAGAAGTTTCATTCGTGACATGAATCTATCCTTAGATTGTCAACAGGCAATGTCGGCAACGCCGACTCGACCAAGGCTTTCGCTTGGTATCGTGGTTTCAAATGAAGGCAACGTAATGACGCTGCTAAAAAACGGGATGAAGGTCTGCAGCTGAAAGTTCTGGATGGACACGCGTACGTAACGAATTTGTCCGTAGTCGGTTCCGCCAGGATTGGCGAGGTTGACGCCGTCAATGTCGAGGTATTGAACCAACACGTGCTGCGTGCCGAGGCCCGGTATGAGCGCGCTTTGCCCGCCGCCGTTGCCGAATATCGCGGTCTCGGCAACATACGGATCGTTCACCGGACACACGGCTGCCAGTCTCGCCCCGCGGCGCGTCGCCTCGTCGAGCGCGGCAACGTCGAAATAGAGGCGCGAAAAATCGATCAAGCCGAACAGCACGATGAAAAATACGGTTGCAACGATTGCGAATTCGACCACTGTAGTGCCACGCTGGTACCGAAGGGGCGTCGTCATCACAAGGCCCTCATCGTGACCGAAGCGGTCATATTGAACAGCAGCGAAATGTCGTTGCCATAGCCAAAGGCCGGCAGCACCGAACCGAGTATCCCGGTATAGGCGTAGTTCACCCGCACTTCGATGTTGTCGCCGCCCGCGTCGAACACGCTGACGTCATTAACCGTCAATCCTTCGACAAGCGGCGTTCCGCCGGCACCGTTACGGTCACCGTAAACGACCAGTCGCCTGGCTTCGTCGATTAGAGCGGGAGTGAGATTCATCGTCAATGATCCGTCAATCGCTTCTTCGGCGACGTAGCGGGCGCCGTCCCGGGCCGCTTTTGTCAAGGTCGTGTGCTGTACAAACGCAAACGTGAACTCGCATGCGGCGAGCATGACGAACATCAACAGCGGCAGGCAGATGGCGGTCTCCACCATTGCCAGTCCCCGTTGCCGTTTGCGTGAGCCCTGAATATTCATCTACGAGTCCGTCGAGGCTGAGTCTTTATAGAGCTGAATCTTGTACAGCAGCATGCCGCCGGGACCACCGCCGGGATTTGTGCCGGAGGTGCCGTTGACCTCGCATTTATCGACGTACTCGCCGATGATCTTGCCCGCGCCGTCGGACTGTCCCGTCTCCAGCGACTGCAGCATGAAAAAACAGGCGAAGCCGGTAACGTCCAGCGTCGATTGCCCGGTTTCGTCGCCCGTGCAGTCGATGGTCGGGAAGATGAGTAGACGACGATTCTTGACAGCGCCGGGTGCAAAGTTTCCGGCATCGCCTTCGGAGTCAAGCTTGTACGAATTGTCGTAGCTGTACGGAATTTGGTCGGACATCGTTACCATATCGGCGGGATCAGGACCCGGATTGGTGCCGCAGTAATTATTGCCGCCGCCAGTGACGAGGTAGACGTCGTCGGGTTGAGTAGCGTCGGTCCCGTCCTCGCACGCCTTGAGCGTCTGTGGTGCCTGATCCGTCAATACGCGGTCGGGCGGATAGTCGTCGGCGCTCAGGCCGCCGCCCTGGTACATGCCGAAGCGCGTGTTGAATCCCTGGCTCGTCGGGTCGGACGACACGCCCGGCTCGGTATCGACGGTTTCACCGAGGGCCGCACAGCCAGTGTAATCGCCGGCGAGATTGCTTCGCAGGCAAGCGCCGCCGGTGCAGCCGAGGCGCAGCATTTTGTAGTTGCCGGGGCCGATCGCACCATGGTTGCCGGGTCCTGGCTTCAGGACCTCGAGTTGGTTGTCGACGAAACCACCCAACGGCGGACAAACGGCGATCGGCGCGACGTCG
>JBFIQH010000235.1:0-4315 GCA_041609735.1 Woeseiaceae bacterium
AGAGCGTCCCGCCCCTAACAATTCGGTTGAGGGTGATGAGATAGTCCACTCCATTCAGAAACGAATGGGCAAAGTGAATCCCTTGGTCCCAGGTTCGAGTCCTGGCGGGCCCACCATCCCTTACAAAAGCCGTTGCGTCGCAAAGTCTACGGCGCAGATGCATCACTGGCCGCATCAGCAGGCATGCCGTCGAGTCGGAAATCGGCGCGACGGCAGGTCTCGTCGAACCCTCGGGTAGCTTCCAGCCGGTAGACCAGACAACTCGCCCACAGATTCATGCGCAGTGTTTCCGCGCGATATTCCTGCAGCCGATCCATGTTTGCGAGGAATACGGGCCGCAAGCGCCCCTGCTCATCGTAAAAAACATCCTCGTCACCTATCAGGCCGGGCAGGATTTCGTTTTCCACGAACGTCACGTAGCGAACATACTTGCGACCGACACCTTCCAGCTCCGAATAGAAGAACGTCAAATCGAATAGCGTGACCGGGTCGAAGAGATTCGTCAGCTCCATCTGCTCGAACGTTGACCACGTGTCCGGCGCCGTGTCCGACCCGTCGATTCGGAAGACAAATGGCGGTGGCTTGTCGCCACGTGCATTCGCTGCTTCCCACTGCGCCAGGCCGGACTCGATCTCCTCGATAAAACGCTCCTGGACGCGGATAGCGTCGCTGATGTTTGTCACCAGTGCGCTGATGATCTGGCGGCGCCGTTCTTCCTCCGCGCGCGCATCGTTCCAGTTCGACACCTGGATACCGATGAACACGCCGACGACGACGATGACGAAGTCGATCGCGACCGCCGTCCAGTTCTGGGACTTCACGTGTTCGATCACGCGCCGCAGGAGCATCGGGTGACCAGTCGGGAATGGCGGCGGACGAGGATCTTGTTGTTTTTCGTCTGCAAGGCTTTGATCTCGGGGTCGAACCCGCCAAATATAGAACGAATGGATTCGAAAGTATCGCGGTCTTTTACATCGACGTGAAGTGGTCGTGCAGGGAATGCGTCGCCGGTGTCCTTTACCCGTCTCGCCTCGACCACGGAAAGAACGCACGCGATACGGCTGCGAGCCCCAACGGGTGCAGGAACCGACCGTCGGTAACCGCCTCTTCGACCTGGTCGATCGACATCAAGCGGACCCGTATCGATTCCCCGGGATCCGGGCTCTGTTCCTGGATCCGACGAACGTCTTCGGCGTGCCACAGATGGCACACGTTGTCGTGAAACGCGGGATTCGCCTGGACCACGCCCAGCGACCGCCAGCGTCCACCGCCGTACCCGGTTTCTTCGAGCAGCTCACGCCTCGCAGCGTCGATCGGTTCCTCGCCTTCGTCAACGATGCCGCCAACGGGCTCGATAGTCAGGTCCCCGATCCCGAAACGGTATTGTTCGACCATGACGAGGTTGCCGTCCTCGGTCGTCGCGACGACGTTCGTCCAGTCGGGAGTCTCGAGGACCATCCTCTGAAACTCGGCGTCGGTCCGGGGATGGCGCAGCCGGTCGAACCGCACCCGAAACAGCGGCAGCTCGGGTCCGGGTTCGCTGGCTATTTTCTGCCAGCGTAGCGAGTCGTCAGTCATCTTCATTGCACGGGCACTCGGAAATTTTTTCGGGGAACTTCGAGCCTACAGAAGCCAGCAGCATTATGCTTGCGGCAACGAATGCGAGGTCCGGTGCAGTCGAACAACTACCTTTCCGCGGAAACGTCGACGGCGCCGAAAGGTCCAGTAGAATGGCCGGATCAATCCACAGATCCCTGGGCTGAATATACCGATCGCTAATGCCGGACGTCCCCGCAACCGTCACACTCGATGCCGCGCACCTCGACGAGCTGCGCCAGGCGAAGCAGCTGCTCGAAAACCCGAGCCTCGCGGCGCGCATTTCGAGCGCCGTCGGCAGCCCGATCGAGAAAGGCATCGACCTGCTGCCGGACGGCGCCCGCGAAACGATTCTCGACGCGACGAAGAAGTCGCTCGATGCCGCGCTGAAGATGGCGCTGTATTCGCTGTCGGACGGGCATGCCGAGGCGTCGAACCGTGCGCACAAGGCGTCAGCGGCGCTGAGCGGCGCCGCCGGCGGAGTCTTCGGCCTGTCGGCGCTCGTTATCGAATTGCCGGTTTCGACAACGATCATGCTGCGTTCTATCGCCGACATCGCGCACAGCGAAGGCGAAATCCTGAAAGATCGGGACACGCAGCTCGCCTGCCTCGAGGTGTTCGCGCTGAGCGGCAACAAGGGCAGCGACGACGCCGCGGAAACCGGCTACTTCGGCGTGCGGGCCGCGCTGGCGTCCGCCGTGTCGGACGCATTGAAATACACGGTGTCGACGGGTGCGGCAAACCAGGCCGCGCCCGCGATGATCCGTCTGATCAAGCAGATCGCGGCACGCTTCAGCATTCCCGTAACGCAAAAGGCCGCGGCGCAGGCGGTTCCCGTCATCGGCGCCGTCGGCGGCGCGCTGATCAACACGCTGTTTATCGATCACTTCCAGGACATCGCCCGCGGGCATTTCGTCGTGCGACGTCTCGAGCGTACCTACGGTAGCGACATGGTGCGCAGTGCCTACCAGGAACTCTCGGCAACAGCCGCGCAACCGACGGGCAGCGATGACTGAGGCCTTTTTCCAGCGTGACGGCGACTGGCTCGTCGGTAACGATGCCGCGCGCGGCCCATGGGCGGTCGACGCCTGCCATGCCGGGCCGGTGACCGGCGCGCTTGCCGGCAGCGCCGAGTCCGTCGTCGCTGGCAAGCAACTGGTCCGCCTGACCGCAAACTTCACGCGACCCCTACCGATGGCGGGGTTCCGGCTCGTGCCGGAACTGCTGCGCAACGGACGCACGACGGCGATCGTACACGTCGACCTTCGTGACCGCGACGATCGTCGGTGCGCTTCGGCAGAGTGCCTTTTTATCACTGAAGTACCGAACGACCTGCCGTCGGCGACGTTGCCGGTGCCGCCGATCGAGGAAAGCTCGCCGGGACGGTTCTCGGTGACGAAAACATTGCACGGCGAAAAGATGTTCGGCGACTTTGTCGAGACTCGATTTCCCACGGGCGAAGATGGTTCGCCGGGCCCAACGTCGCTGTGGATGCGCGCGCCGGCAATCGTCGACGGTGAAGCTGACAGCGCGTTTCAGACGGCCTGCCCAATCGCAGACTGTGGCAACGCCATCAGCCGCAATGCGGAGTTTATCGACATATCCTGCGTCAACGCAGACTTGACGCTGTCAATGTTCCGTCTACCGCGGTCCGACTGGATTCTGTCCAACTCCACATCGTTCTGGGAACGTAACGGTATCGGCATGTCGCACTCGATACTGTTCGATCGTGACGGACCCATCGGTACTGCATTGCAGTCGCTAGTGCTTCGATCAATGCGGTAATGTCTCGGTCCTATTTATTCCTTGTGGGCCCGTGGAACACTGGATTCCTTCGTAGGCAACGCGCATATTGCCGATATCCGGGTAACGGAGGCCAAACTGCTGCGCATCCGCACGGCATTTGTCCACCGTTCCCGTGAGCGACGGATGCGCGAGTACTGTGTGGCAGACAACGAGGTCGAGAGCAGGAACAGGACGCTCGCGCAGCGTAGTGGAACGATAGCCAATACAACGAACAGGCCAGCGGAGAAACTGACGTGCCTTTGGAAATGAATCGTGAGGTCTTTATCACCTGCCCGGTGACGGGCTCGGGAAATACGCAGGACCGGTCGCCTCATGTACCACGATCACCCAGGGAAATCGCCGAGAGCGCGATCGACGCGGCGAAAGCCGGTGCCGCGATTGTGCATTGTCACGTACGCGATCCCGAAACCGGCAAGCACTCGCGACGTGTCGAACTGTATCGAGAAGTGACCGAACGCATTCGTGACGCCGAGACCGACGTCGTCATCAACCTGACGGCCGGCATGGGCGGCGACCTGATCGTAGGGCCACCCGAGGCGCCATTGCCGCTTGTCGACGAAGGCACAGACATGGCGAGCGCCGAGGAACGCGTGGAGCATGTGGCCGACTGCCGGCCGGAAATTTGCACGCTCGACTGCGGCACGATGAATTTCGCGGAAGCCGACTACGTCATGACCAACACGCCAGGAATGTTGCGGGCGATGGGGCGGATGATGACGGATCTCGGCGTCCGGGTCGAAATCGAGGCCTTCGACACCGGGCACCTGTGGTTTGCCAAGCAGCTCGCCAGCGAAGGCATTATTCAGAGCCCGATTCTGGTGCAGTTGTGCATGGGCATACCCTGGGGTGCACCTGACGATCTGAATACCTTCATGGCAATGGTCGCCAACGTGCCGAGCGACTGGCATTTCTC
>JBFIQH010000236.1:0-4290 GCA_041609735.1 Woeseiaceae bacterium
GAGTGGTACGAGCGGCTGTTGAAGCGGACCGGCGACGACTATCGCAAGTCGCGACCGACACCGATGTTCACGAAATTTCGCCTACGCGACCTCGAACTGCGCAATCGCGTCGTGATGTCGCCGATGGCGCAGTACTCGGCCGACGAGGAAGGCAACCTCACTGACTGGCATTTCGTGCATTACTGCGGCGCTTCCCGTGGTGGCATGGGACTCATGTACGTGGAGATGACCTGCCCGTCGCCCGATGCACGCATCACGCTGGGTTGCCCCGGCCTGTGGACGGACGACCACGAAGCGCAATGGGCGCGCATCGTTAATTTCGTTCACGACAACACGGCAACGAAGATCTGCATGCAGCTCGGGCACTCCGGCCGCAAAGGGTCGACGCAGCTCGGCTGGGAAGCCATGGACCACCCGATCGAGGATTCCGCAAAAAACTGGCCCGTGTGCTCGGCGTCACCCATTCCATGGATCGCCGGCGAGAGCCAGGTGCCGGCCGAACTCGACGCGGACGGCATGAAGAAGGTGCTCGGCGACTTCGTGCAGGCGGCAGAACGCGCCGGGCGCGCCGGCTTCGACATGCTGGAGTTGCACTGCGCGCACGGTTACCTGCTTGCGAGTTTTCTTTCGCCACTGACGAATCGCAGGACGGACGGCTACGGCGGCTGCATCGAGAACCGCATGCGTTACCCGATCGAAGTCTTCAAAGCGGTGCGCGCCGTTTGGCCTCGGGCCAAACCGATGTCGGTACGCATATCGGCCTGTGACTGGAAAGACGGCGGCATTTCGGAGGCCGATGTGTTTGCGATCTGCGAGGCGTTTCGGGATGCAGGCTGCGATCTTATCGACGTCTCGGCGGGGCAGACGGTGCCCGACCAGGAGCCGGTTTACGGGCGCATGTTCCAGACGGGATTCGCCGAGGCGATTCGAAACGTCCCCAAAATTGCCACGATGGCGGTCGGCGCAATCACCGATGCCGGCCAGGTCAACACGATCCTGCACACCCGGCGCGCGGACCTAGTCGCCCTGGGCCGCACACACCTGTGGAACCCGTTTTTCTGCCGGCAGGCGGCGGCATGGTATGGCGTCCGGCTGGACGAGAGCGACTGGGAAAAGCAGTACCGTGCGGCGCGGCCGCAGGTTTATTCGGTGCTGCAAAAGGCCCACGAGCAACAACTCGAGTGGCAGTTGAAGGCTCGGCCTCGGCGGCGCCACTCGTTTCGGCCGTCGTAGCGTTGCCGTTACGCGCGGGCAAGCGGACCGCGGTCATTCGCGCAGCTTGAATCGCTGGATCTTGCCGGTCTGCGTTTTGGGCAGAGCCTTTACGAACTCGATCTCCCGCGGGTACTTGTAGGGCGCGATCGACGCCTTCACGTGGTCCTGCAAGGTACGGACGAGAGCGTCGGACGCGGATTGTCCCGGCGCCAGCACGACGAATGCCTTGACGATGTTGCCGCGCTCTTCGTCGGGTTTGCCGACAACGGCGCATTCGCCCACCGCGGCGTGCGCAAGCAACGCCGACTCCACCTCCGGCCCGGCGATGTTGTAGCCGGCCGAAAGGATCATGTCGTCGGCGCGAGCACGAAACCAGAAGTACCCGTCATCGTCGATCTCGTAGACGTCGCCGGTCACGTTCCAGCCATCGACTACGTAGTCTCGTTGACGTGCGTCGTCGAGGTAACGACAACCTGTTGGTCCTTTCACGGCGAGTCGGCCCTGGCCGCGTTGCATCGGCTGGTCATCGTCGTTCAGTACGCAAGCCTCGTAACCGGGCAGCGGCTTGCCGGTTGCCCCGGGGCGAATTTCCTTGCCGGTGGCGCTGATAAAAACGTGAATCATTTCGGTCGCCCCGATGCCGTCGACGATCCGCAGGCCGGTCGCATCGAACCAGGCGTTGGATGTCGGTCGCGGCAGCGCCTCGCCGGCCGAGAAGCAGAATCGAAGACTGGCTATCGAGTGTTTGTCGACTTGCGGCAACATCGCACGATACATCGTCGGTGCGGTGAACAGGCCGGTGGCGCCATATCGCTCGATGCCGGTGAGCAGTGCTTCGGGTGTCGGCGTTTCGACAAGCACGACGCCGGCGCGAAAGCGCAGCGGAAAAACCAGCGAAGCGCCGAGACCGAACGTGAAGCCGAGCGGCGGAGATCCGATGTAAATATCGTCGGCCGCAGTATTGAGCAATAGACCGCCGACAATGTCCGCCATCGCCATTACGTCCTTGTGAAAGTGCATCGTTGCTTTCGGATGGCCGGTCGTTCCGGACGTGAATGCCAGCAACGCCGTGTCGTGCGCAGCCGAATCGATCGTGTCAAAGGCCGGCGATTGGCCGGCGAGCCAGCTGTCTGGCTCACTCGCGATCCAGCTGCGTGCGGTCTTCATTTTGCCGCTCCGTTCGATCGCCGACTCCAGCTCGTCGGCAATGCGCTGGTCGTACAACGCGTGGGAAATCTGCGCCTTGTCGGCAATAACGGCGAGTTCCTTCGCCCTCAGCATCGGCATCGTCGTAACCGCGATGCCGCCGGCCTTCATCACACCCAGCCACGCCGCAGCAAGCATCGGGTTATTGGGCGATCGCAGCAGCACCCGGTTACCGGGCACGAGTCCCATGTCGTTCGTCAGCAGGTTGGCGACCTGCGATGACCGGGCAGCGAGATCATCGTAGGTCCAGTTGCCGGATTCGCTGTAGATGGCGACGCGCGCACCGTGTCCCTGCGTAATCGCGTCATCGAGCAGTGCCGCAGCACAATTGAGTTGCTCCGGGTATTGAACTTCCGGAATCGAATAGACAAACTCCGGTTGTTCTGCAGGCGGCGGCAGGTTGTCCGCCGCAAAGGTGTCAATATGACAGCTTGTTTCAGGCATCCGCTTCAGTCCCCCGCGACCACACTAGTGAACCAGACCCGGAATCGGCACCCAACTATCGGTTAAATGGGTTCGCCGGCGCAACCCTGTTACGCGTCGTGTCGGCGACACTTACGCCAACGCACCGTCATCCTGGCCGGCACCAGCACTCGTTCGGGGGTATCGGCATTGATGGCGGTATGAGGACGCCCGCCAATGCGTTGGCCGCGAGATCGCCGCACAGGTTTTCGAACTCGTTCCGTTCGATCACCCAGTGCGACCGATCGAGTCGAAAACGATGAAGCAGCTGCGCAGGAACAACTGTCAGGGCCTGAGCAAGACTTTGTCGCCTTCGCTTGCACGGGACCGGGCGGTGCCGGAAGGAAACGGCCTCGGTGCTGGCGGGACGGATATCGTTCCCGCGGATTTCGCTCGCCCCCGAAATCTATGACCAGTAATGCCTTGCTGGACATCAATTGCCGCAGCAAATAGCCGTTCGCACCGGAATTTTGCTATTGTCGCGGCCACCGCAAACTGTGAGCCCCAGAGCCTGACTCAATGAATTACACAGACTTGTTCGACGCCTGGGCGTCAGCCGAAAAGCCTGCCCTGGCGCCGGAAGCCTTCTCGATTCGCCTCAATGCAGCCGATGCGGCACGAGTGCAGGCGTTCGCGGAGCTGTACCCCGGGGTGGATGCCGAGCGCGTGATCAGTGATCTGTTGTCGCTGGCGCTCGACCAGGCCGAGGCCGCGATTCCCTACGTGCCCGGCAAGAAAGTCATTCGCGAGGACGAGTTTGGCGACCCCGTTTACGAGGACGCGGGACTGACGCCGAAGTACCTCGAGCTGGTCAAGAAGCACGCCAGGGCGCTGCGGGACTGACGGGGTATCTGCCATGCCATCTTTCGACGTAGTCAGCGATTTCGATGCACACGAAGCTGCGAACGGCGTTGACCAGGCCAATCGCGAGGTGTCTACCCGCTTCGACTTCAAGGGCACGGGCTCGAAGTTCGAGCTGGACGGGCAGGTTATCCAGCTGACGTCGCAGAGCGACTTTCAGCTGCAGCAGATGCGGGATATCCTGAGCCAGAAGCTGTCGAAGCGCGGTATCGACATCGGTTGCCTGGAATCGCAGCCGGTCGAGACCAGCGGCAGCGAAGCGCGCCAGAAAATCATTCTGCGGCGCGGCATCGAAACGGAACTCGCCCGCAAGCTCGTCAAGCGGATAAAGAGCTCAAAGCTCAAGGTGCAGGCCGCGATCCTGGGCGACAAGCTGCGCGTCACCGGCAAGAAACGGGATGACCTGCAGGCGGTGATCAAGCTTTTGAAAGACGCGGACGTGGATCTTCCGCTGCAGTACGAAAACTTCCGCGACTAACGCTTGCTTATTTTGCGTCCGACGGGTCGTCCGTGTACCCGAGCTTTTCCAGCGCGAGCACGACCTGA
>JBFIQH010000237.1:0-4284 GCA_041609735.1 Woeseiaceae bacterium
ATGGCAATTGATCGCCGCCGGCTGGTCGAGCTGATCGGTCGCGGCGAACAGCCGGCCTGCGGTATCGTTCCACCGGGCGTTGACGGCCACCAGAACCATGAGTACGACTGGTGCAGAGACGGACAGCATCACGATCGAAACGCGGCGCTCGCCGCTTATGCAGAAGCGGGTTATTCCGCCGAATCGCCGCTGCAACTGCGTTACGTATACGATGCCGGCGACCCGGTACACGAACGCGTCGCCCTTGCTGTCTCGGCAATGTGGCAAAATGTTCTCGGCATCCGGACGACGCTCGAGAAACGGGACTGGATGTATTTCCTCGATACGCGTTGGGCGCGGCATGACTGGGACGTCATGCGATTTGCCTGGTTTGGCGACTACAATGGCGCACATACCTTCCTCGATATATTTCACTCGACGAGTGAGCAGAACTTTGCCGGTTTCGCTGACGATGCCTATGATGAATTGCTCGACGATTCTCGCCGCAGCACGAATGAAGTCGAGCGGCACCTGCTGCTCGAGTATCCGATCGCGCCACTGTATTTCCTCGTCGGCAAACACCTGGTGAAACCCTACGTTCGCGGATTCGAAAACAACGTCATGGACCGGCACCCGAGCCGATTCCTGAGCATCGATGATTCTGTCAGACCACGCTAACGTAAATCAGGCGGGCGGCCGTTACCGTAATTAGCGCGCGAAAGGCCATGCGGAATGCCGTTTCCGATATCTTGTCGACGAGCAGCTTCCCTATCCAGGTGCCGACGAAACTGACGGCGACACCGGCTGCGATCGTCAGTAGGTACGGTCGGTAATCGAAACCGTTAAGCGCGTAGCCGAAGATCTTGAAGACGGCCATGCCCGTCAGGCAGCCGGCGACGGTGCCGACGATCTGCCGGCGGTCCAGCCCGGTGTGCAGGATAATCGACTGCAGGATCGCCCCGTACGCGAACAGCGTCGACAGTAACGAGTGAAAGAACCCGACGATCAGCCACGGATGGCGAATTCTCGGCCGCCACCGGATGCCCGGCAGCCAGATTGCGACAAGCATCAGCAGCGCGATCGTGACGCCGATGGCGCGATCCGGCAGTTCGAAATACAGTCTCGAACCGAGTAACGCACCGAACGCGCTCGCGACCAGGAATGGCCCCGCGATGCGCCACTCAATGTGCTGCCAGAACATCAGTACGCGCGTCGTCGTCGAGCCGATCAGCAGCGTAGAGTGAATCGGGACAACGGCGCTGATCGGCAAGACCGCGCTCGTAACGGCAAGGATGATCAGTGCCCCGCCGGCCGAGAATGCGGCGTTGGCAATCGACGCAATGAAGCTGCCGACGACGAGTGCGTAGAAGACCGAATCAATCCCGGGCATACGTCACCGGATGTGCAACGTGTAGGCAACGAATCCGCCGATGGCCATCGGAATCGCGAACAGGATGAAGTTCGCCGACATGTCGAAACCAAAGTAAATCAGGTACCCGGCGACGGCAGGCCCGATGACGGCGCCTGATCGCCCGAGGCCGATGCACCAGCCGATACCGGTGCTGCGAATTTCCGTCGGGTAAGCCTTGGCGGCCGCGCTGTAAAGACCGGTGAAGCCGCCCTGCTGGCACAAACCGACGACGAAAATCAACGCCAGCAGCAGGTTCTTCTCGCCGGGGGACAGCGCAAAGATCACCATGCCTGCGGCTGAGAGTGCCAACAGCCCGAAGATCAGGTTCGTCAGCTTGAATCGGGTCGACAGGCCGCCGAGCAGGTAAATGCCGATCACACCCCCGAAGTTGAACAGGAAAAAGGCATCGCGCCCGACGGATTCACTGTAGCCGGCATCGACCATCAGCTTTGGTATCCAGCTCATCAGGAAGTACAGCGCCGCGAAACACAAAAAAAACGTGGTCCAGAGCGTCAGCGTGACCCGCCGGTGCCGCACATCGACCAGCAGCAGCATCGTGCGCGCCAATCCGCGCCGTTCCGACGACGACTCGGCGGTGACGGCCGGCATTGTGGACAAAAGCGGTTTCTTCAGCTTGCCAAGTACCTGGTTCGCCCTTCGCAATGCATCCCGCGGCCGCCGCTCGATGAGAAATTTCAGGGATTCAGGAATCAGCAACCAGGCGACCAGCGTCATTGCAAACGTCAGCCCGCCGCCAAACCAGAACATGCCGCGCCAGCCGAACTCCGGCATGACCATGTTTGCCACCAGCGACGTGCACATCGCCCCAAGCGGGTATCCCGACGTCACCAGCGCGACCGACAATGCACGGAAACGCTCAGGACTGTATTCGGCCGCCAGCGTTGCCTGCGATGCAAGCATTGCACCGGCGCCGAGCCCGCTGATAAAGCGCAACACGATGAATTCGACCAGTGACGTCGCCTGCGCCGTCAGCATGATCGAAACCCCGACAAGTGCAATGCTGACGATAATCATCCGGCGCCGGCCGATCAGATCCGAAACCGGTGCGAGGAACATCGCACCGGCCATCATGCCCGCCAGCGCGAAGCTGAAGACCCAACCGAGCTTGTCGGCCGTCAGCGCGAGTTCGCCTGACACCGCCGTCGCAACGACGGCCATCGCGGTGATATCGAAGCCATCGAGCATGTTGAAAAACATGCAGAGGCCTATGACGAGAATCTGCTGGCCGCTGACCCGGCCATTGTCGATGATGTCGGCCACAAGCCTGTCGCTTGCAGAGGCTGCGCTGCTCAAATTGCCTGGCTCCCCATGCGGATTGCGGCAATCAAGAGGAATACGCCGAAAACGGACCCTAGCGTACGGCGCGAGATGGCGTGGGCAAGGCGTGCGCCGAACGGCGCAAACAGCACCGAGGTGGGGGCAATCAGCACAAACCCGATAACGTTTACGTAACCGAGACTGACGTCAGGCAGCCGCGGATTGTTCCAGCCGGTAATAACGTACCCGGTTGCCGACGGCACGGCAATCACGAGGCCGAGCAGCGCCGACGTGCCGACTGCGAGGTGGATCGACCGCCCGTACATCGTCAATGCCGGAACCGTCATCGAGCCACCGCCGATGCCCATCAGCGTCGACAGCGTGCCGATTCCGAACGGCATTGAGCGCGCCAGCGGGTGCTTCGGCAGGTGATCGCCCAAGCGTCGCTCGCTGGCGTGCGTCATCATATTGATAGCCAGCAAGGCTGCAGCGACGGCAAAGACGCCAGCGAGAAACCGCCCGGACACCCAGGTCGAAATGACGATGCCGCTGACGGCACCGAGAAATATCAGCGGCGACCAGCGGCGAATAATTCCCCAGTCGATCGACTGCTTCTGGTGGTGGGCGAAAGCCGATGAAATCGACGTTGGCACGATGACAGCCAGCGATGTAGCAACCGCGATATGCATGCGCACCGCCGGATCGACGCCGAGGAATGCGAGGCTGATTTCCATGACCGGCACGATAACGATGCCCCCGCCGACGCCGAGCAGACCGGCAATGATGCCGCTGAAGGCCCCCGTCAGCAGCATCGCCGCCATTAGCATCCAGATATCGATTGGCTCGTCCTGTTCTTTGGGGCGCTCATTTACGCGCGAACCCGTTGCCGATTACCCGTCGGGTAACTCGTCGAACCGGCATTCTCGCGTAAAACTCCCGATGCTGCGAGCGCGGCACCAACAAGGCGGTGCCGTCGATGATTAATTACAGTGACGTTCTGTGAAGTGCGCCCGCTAGGCCTGGTCGGAAACGAGACCGCCTGCCGTCTGCATCATACGCAAGGTTACGAATGCGATTCCGACATCATGCTCTGTACGCCAGCCCACCCGCCGCGGCTCGGCACGCATCACGTGACCGACGGCATCGAGTACATTGCTGATCAGCCGGACATACTGGCCCGGCCGTATTGCCGTGCTGCAAATCAGCCGCAAGCCACTGAGGGACAGGTCCTCCGTGCGGCCGGAAAACCCGTCTGGCTGGCGCCAGTCGGTAAAAATCCGAACAGGAAACGTGCGCGGGATACGGGCGATTGCGCGCTGGTCCCACCGCTCGAGCCGATCGGAGGTTGCCGGGTGCAGCGGACTGCCGCAGTGCGTGCAGCGGCTTTCCGGATCGTCGATCGCCGCGGTGCCGTGCGGCGTTCCACAGAAAACGCATTCGCGGGCCGGATCGCGTGCGCGCATCGGCGCAGCCGCGACGACGCCGTCGACAGGTAATCCCTGCGCGATACTTGCCAGCAAGTCGAGCCTGGCATCGTATTGCTGTCGTAGTTCGGGATTACCGAGCACCGCGTACGCTTTATTGATCAGAGCAGCTGTTTCCGTGTCGCCACCGAG